>NZ_BTPW01000006.1:0-130833 GCF_036246185.1 Lactiplantibacillus paraxiangfangensis | reverse complement strand
AGATAATCATTTGCTTCGTATCTTCTGATATCTGGCAATGCGGTTTAACTAATGATGTTTGTGCGCTAAAAGTATGCTTACAGGAGTTACACCGATAACGTTGCTTACGCAATTTTAAAATAATTGGTCGTTCTTTGACTGGGGGCATTCTGACATTAATTAGGTTAGTCCCAAAACGCACTACTTCGGGCTGGCCACAAAGTGGGCAGTTCTCTAAAGGATAGGTCAGTTTGGCGTGAACAACCTGTTTGCTTGGATCACTACTATCAATATCAGTACAAATAATATTTGGGTCTTTAATTTGAAGAGTATCTTCGATAAAATGGTTTTGGGACATCTTTTCTCACTTGCCTTTACTTTTACTTTGGTCGGTACAGTGGTGCATTGGGGGAGTTGTCCTTTTTATTTTACACAAAAACTGGGTGTTGATGGAAATCCATCAACACCCAATATTCTAGAGCCAGAAAATCTAACGGGGGACTCAGCAGTCAAAAGCTGGGTCCTTTTTAGTTTGTTTGGAAAAATTAGTAACCGGTTGCTTGTATGATGATAGCGAACGCTTTCATAGACCTTTTAAATGATAGATTATCGTATTGTTAGGTATTTGTTTAACTTAATAAACATTGATTTGACGGTCATTTGTATCGAACGGCGGTTATTAATTAATTTTCGAAATAAACACGCTGTTTCGTAAAAAAATAAGTAATTCTAGTTTGTATTTTTCTAAATTGTGCTACAATAAAATTATGATTTGTAAAAGACGTTAAGCTTTTCTTAAGATTACAACTAGATTACAACTTGATCGCCTCGATTTGATGTTTCTATAAAGGAGTGAATTTAATGTCACAAGCACATACAACGGGCAAGGTTCTAGCCGGTACGGTTGGTGCCGTTGGATTATTGCTTGCTACAGGACAAGCTGCCAATGCTGCCTCGGTCACCGTTACATCTAACGATACCGTTTGGAGTCTCGCTCAAGAACACGGTGTTTCCGTCAAAAGCATTGAAAAGTTAAATAAGATTCAAGCGCTTGACGAAAATACCGATTTAATTTTTGTTGGTCAAAAAATTCAGGTTAGCGGTTCAAAAAAGGACGCTAAAGCAACTACCAGTACGACTAAAACCAAGTCAGTTTCAACAGCTAAAGGTACATATACCGTTAAAGCTGGGGATACGCTTTGGGCACTTGCTGATCAATATCACACTTCCGTACACGCCTTACAGACGTTAAACGGTTTATCCAGTGATGTGATCCTTGTTGGACAGTCCATTCAAGTTCCAGGGGCCACAACAAAGAGTGCTGCAACACCAGCTGTTGCTAAGGATGCAACTAAGGCTACTAGTGAATCCGCTAAAACGGATTCGACTAGCGCAGTTTCTGCAACGAGTTCTAGTTCAGAAGCTTCCGCAACTAGTAGCACTGAAAGTACCAGTGCAGCTTCGGTAAGTAGTCAGTCAACCAGTACGAGCTCGGCAAGTCAAGATGCCACTAGTGCAAGTACGACCTCAGTCGCTAAAGATGATTCTACTAGTACAACGAGTGCTAGTTCAGTAACAACGACTGATACGACGAGTGCTAGCTCACAAGCACCTAAGAAGACGGTCTATAAGACTGCCGTTGCTGAAACTAGCAGTAGTACTGCTAGTGCAGCCAGCCAAGCACCTGCTTCAGCAGCAAGCTCATCGTCAACTCAGACGCAGAGTCAGAGTTCCGCAACGAGTGCCAGCTCGCAAGCACCCGTATCAGCTGCTCAGAGTAGCAGTACAACTTCTACTTCGACGGCCAGCCAGGCGTCAAGTTCAGCTGCAACTTCATCATCAACCGCAACTAGTCAAGCTAGTCAGCAGAGTTCAAGTGCTGCGTCAACGACTAACACGAGTACTAACAACAATGCGGCTGCTAATAACAATGCCGACCTTGCGACCGGTTCTGTTACGGGCTTAGCATTGAAGTTGGCCAGTGCTAACATTCCATACGTATGGGGTGGTGCTAGCCTTTCTGGGATGGACTGTTCTGGATTAGTATCGTATGTTTATCAACACGCTGCGGGCATCTCATTGCCACACAGCACCACTGCACAAGAAGGGTACGTTACGACCCATTCAGTTGCCGATGCCAAACCAGGGGATATCTTATTCTGGGGTTCCCGTGGGGCAACGTATCACGACGCCATCTATATTGGTAACAACCAATATGTGGCCGCACCACAAAGTGGTCAAAACGTGAAGGTTTCGACAATTAATTCATACTTCATGCCAAGTTTTGCAGGTACGCTCAAATAACGTCAATTAGTGAAACAGCCAGTTCTCGTCGATATGCGGGAGCGTGGCTGTTTTTATGTTTAAGAAAATCTAATTTTATGATTTAAACTTCACTAAGAATGTGGTATATTAAATTTGCTGTTTTTCTAATGGAAAACTAGGACATTGTTTTAAGGGAGTGTTTAAAGTGAGTAACAGATTTGAGATCCTGGAAGAGTACCAAGAAGCTAATACCGAATTAGACCGGTTAAAAGGGCTGGTTGTGCGCCAGCAGGATCGCTCACGGGTCATAACGATTTACCCGCACTTAAAGGAGCGGGTGAGTCACTTATCCCAAAAATGTGAACAACTTGATATGCTTCTGGAAGCAATTAACGCTTCAGAGGACTAGTATAATAAAAAAAGATCCCGACACTTTCAAAAGTGCGGGATCTTTTTAATTGGATTAATGATGATTGTGAATACTAGTATCAATCCAAAATGGATACGGTTTGGATGAAAAGTAGAGATCGTAGTTCCGATTACCGATAATCTGACCGTCCATTTGACCAACTTCCACCGAATTGACGAGTAGGTGCAACTGGTTGCTACGGTAGTGGTGCACAAATCGTGAATTAAGGTGCCGGCCACCCATGAGCAGTAGGAAAAACAGCCACATGATCGTCCACCAATGTGGTTCTTCCACAACGATTAGTTCCAGTTGGTCGTCGTGTAAGTCCGCTTGTGGGAGGATTTTTACGCCACCACCAAAATAGGGGTGATTCGACGTGGTACATAAAAAGGCGTGCTTGTAGTAGTCGCGTTTTCGACCGACGTGCACGGTCAGTGGAAAGCCTTCTTGTTGTGAGTAAGCTTTTAGGGCGTTGCTCAAATAGGCCCATTTACCTAGCCGGCCCTTTTGTTTACTCCGGTTAGTATCGTCAACGATTTGGGCATCAAAACCTAACCCAACGTTGTTAACGAAATACCGGTGTTCATTTTTAAGCGTTTCGTGATAGTAGCCGATATTGAGGTCGCGTGGCCGCATGTTATTTAAAACTTGGGCGAGGGCAATCTCAGGATCAGTAGCCATACCTAGTGCCCGGGCAAAATCATTCCCGGAACCACCTGGAATATAGCCTAACGGGATTCGATGCGTACGGGGGACTTGCATAAGGCCGTTTAAGGCTTCATTTAAAGTTCCATCGCCGCCGATAACTAGTAGGACTGGAGTAATCTCCGGACGGTCAGGGACGCTTTCAGCGAATTTGGCCGCAAGTCGGGTGGTGTGACCGGCATATTCGGAGACGTGGTAGTCAAATTTAATCTGACGTTGTTCAAGAATTGGTTTAACCGTTTCCCAAACACTTTTTCCCCGGCCAGAGCCAGCTAGTTCATTAATTATAATGTCGTATTCAGCAATCAAATTTACACCTCGCAAAGATCGAGTCGGTCGTAACCGACCCTTACACCACAAAAAACCGGAACAGGATCGTTCCGGCAAGTGTTTAGTTCATAATTAACATCGGTAAAATCATTGGATGCCGTTCAGTCTTATCAAATAAGAAACTTTGTAAGTCATCAATGATCGCATTGCGAATCGTTGCTTCACTAGCTTTATCAGATTTCATCTTCCGACGAATTGTCCGAAAGACGTGACGGCGAGCTTCGTTGATCAAGTCGCCAGATTCACGCATGTAAACAAATCCACGAGATAAGATGTCTGGTCCAGCTTGGATTTCTTTCTTTTTAAGGTTGATAGTTGCAACGACAACGACCAAACCTTCTTCAGAAAGAATCTGACGATCACGTAACACAACGTTACCAATATCGCCAACGCCAGAACCGTCCACGTAAACGTCACCAGCACCGAAGTGACCAGCTACCCGGGCCGAATCTTTGGTTAAGGCAAGGACGTCACCGTTTTCAAGAATAAAGCTGTGGTCAAGTGGAACCCCACACTGTTCAGCAAGCTCAGTATGAATCTTCAACATCCGGTATTCACCGTGAATTGGCATAAAGAATTTCGGCTTCATTAAACGTAACATGAGCTTTTGTTCTTCCTGACCACCGTGACCAGAAGTATGAATGTTATTCACTTTTCCATGGATAACGTGTGCGCCAGCTTCTTCCAATTCGTTGATAACGTGGTTAACACTTAATGTGTTCCCAGGAATCGGTGAACTAGAGAAGATAACCGTATCGCCAGGCTCAACCGAAATTTGTCGGTGGGTCCCGTTAGCAATCCGTGAAAGGGCAGCCATGGGTTCGCCTTGTGAGCCAGTACATAGAATCATCACCTTGTTAGCAGGTAACGAACGAATATCGTTAGCGTCAACGATGGCTTCGTCTGGAATATCTAAGTAGCCAAGTTCACGACCATTGACGATGGCAGCTTCCATACTACGACCGAAGACTGCAATCTTACGATGATGTTCTAACGCAACTTGGGCGGCTTCTTGAATCCGTGAAATGTTGGAAGCGAAGGTGGCAAAGATAATTCGGCCATCAACGCCTTCAAAAATATGACGAATTGAATGGGCGACCCAACGTTCTGATTTGGTCCAAATTGGCCGTTCAGCGTTAGTACTATCTGAAAGTAACGCGAGGACACCGTGTTCACCTAAGTGAGCCATTCGTTGCAAGTTCGGCGGCTGGTTCGTAATTGGTGTCAGATCGAACTTATAATCCCCAGTTTCCACAATGGTGCCAGGTGGTGTTTGGACGGCAATTCCCAACGTATCTGGAATTGAGTGGGTCGTTCTGAAGAACGAAACCCGGGTCTTGCGGAACTTTAAGACGGTGTCTTCATTAATTTCGTGTAACTCGGTGGTTTTTAACAACCCGTGTTCCTCAAGCTTACCCTTGATTAAGGCTAAGGCAAGGGGACCAGCGTAAATTGGGACGTTGATCTGTTTAAGTAGGAAGGGAATCCCACCAATGTGATCTTCGTGACCGTGCGTAATCACCAATGCTTTTATTTTTTGCTGATTTGCAACTAGATAAGAGTAATCGGGGATGACGTAATCAATTCCGAGAAGTTCATCTTCGGGGAACTTGATACCGGCATCAATCAGGATAATCTCATCTTGAAATTGGATACCGTAAGTATTTTTCCCAATTTCTCCCAAACCGCCGACTGCAAAAACGGCGGTTTCGTTATTTTTAACGTTTAACCGTTTCATTTATTAAACTCCGTTAGTTGATACTCTGGATTTTTTTGTTCATAATCCAAGAAGTTACCTTCTAACGGTTCGATAAACTCAATATTGAATTCGGTATTATCTTCCACTAATACGCGAGCTGCAACTTCAGTATCTGCTTCTAAGTAGAGGGACTGAGTCGTTTCCCGTTGTGGGTTCCGTTTTTTGGTTTCTTGGTAATATACTTTGTAAATCATTAACAAAACTCCCTATAAAAAAGATTTATTTAGAAGCTAACGTTCTAAATAGTAGCAAAAATAAAAGTTTGATCCGTACACCAGGTTGTGTAAACACAACAATTATCTTACATTTTAGCATAATTTGAGATAGGTGTATACAATGTTAACTTTCTACAAAATCGGGTCAGTTGAATGCAAACTTTTATATAAAACATGCTATGCTAAATCTAGATAAAAAGGCACTTAAAATTGGTAAATTGTGAACGAGTGTACAATTGAATTGTGAGGAACCAATTATGTGGACAGTCATAACGATTATTATTGGACTGGGATTAGCTATCCTGATCTACGAAATTTTACGGCGACAAATATTGAAACGAGCAGCGTTAAAGATTCGCCGGACCGGTCAGCGAACGGCTGATGAAGGCATGCAAGTGGCGTTAGGACACTTAGCCAGTGCCGTGGAAGTACAAGAAGTTCACGGTACGATTCATTCAGTCCCAGTTGCAGATGTTTGGGGTCGGGGCGTCATGGCGTTTGAATACGTCTTGGAAACGCCGGGAATGGCAAAAGCTGACTTAGCGGAAGTCCGCCGGCTATTTAATAATCAGCTCCAGGCGTATGCGACGGCACACCAGATCATGGCGTTTCAAGATGCCGGCCCGGCGTTGCGGGTTACCGATGCTTGGCTACGGGATGGAAAACTACACATCGATGTTGCGTATTTAATGAATGAAGCAACGTTAGAATACTTAGAAGACTTACGGCGCCTGAATCCGAGCCGTTAAAAAACGGTTGACCAAATTTTGGTCAACCGTTTTTTTGATGGAACTAAAATTTACGAAATCAAAACTAAATCTTCATCAGCCGCAAACGGGTTGCTGGCATTGATGTGATCGTAGAAGAGAATCCCGTGGAGATGGTCGATTTCGTGTTGACAAACGATGGCGGGGTAGTTCTTCAGACGAATCTTCTTTTGTTCGCCGGCCATGTTGTAATAACGCAACGTAATCCGGTCGTGACGAATGACGTATCCGTCGATATCGCGGTCAACTGAAAGGCAACCTTCGCCTTCCGTTAGGGCACCGGGTTGGACCGAGTGACTAACGATGACCGGGTTAATAATAACGTCCTTGAAAATTGGGTCATCACCGTCTTTGTCGCCAGGAACTAAAACGGCGGCCATTTGTTTCGAAACGTCTACTTGCGGAGCGGCTAAACCGACTCCGGCACGTAGACCGTACTTCTTAGCCAATTCTGGATCTTGGCTATTTTCTAAGTATCCCATCATATCATTAGCTAACTTTTGGTCAGTTTCGCTGAGTGGAAACTTAACTGGCTTAGCTTCCGCGCGTAACGTATCGTTACCCTCACGGATGATATCTCGCATTTTAATCAATCCAAATTACCTCCAAAACTTTGCTGTGATCTGAACAGACCGAGCTGTTTACACTTACAAACTAGTTTAGCATAAGCACGCTATAAATTGTAGGAAGACTCCCGAAAATTAATGAAAGCGACATTGACTAACAAATTAAGTAGTTCACAATCTAACTTAATCAAAAGGCCGACTTTACGCCGTTTGAAAGGGCTTGCAAAAGGTGAAAAGCAATGGTAAATTAGACTTGTAATTATGAAAACGATTACGGGTAATGCGTTTAGTACCGTTATCCGTACGTTCATGAAAGGGATGTGTCATTTATGGACAACGAAAAACCAATTGTTGATTTTAGCGCGCTCCGTGATGGGCTGGGGAAAAATTATGAACCCGTGCAAGTAATGGATGGTCAAGCTAAAGTAATCAAACCTGAAATTGTCTCTAAATATTCAAATGATCAGTTAGTCGACTTTTTAAAACTAATGATTTGGGAACGGACTTTGCACCAACGCTCAAACGCGTTAACTCGGCAGGGGCGCCTTGGTTTCTACGCACCAACCGAAGGACAAGAAGCTAGTGAAATGGGGAGTAACAGTGCGATGAAGAAGACCGACGTCTTAATGCCGGCCTATCGTGATATTCCACAGTTAATCCAACACGGCTTGCCCGTTTACAAAGCATTCCTGTGGTCACGCGGACACGTGTTGGGGAACGAATATCCTGAAGATTTACACGCAATGCCACCACAAATTATTATCGGTGCACAATATGTCCAAGCTGCCGGGGTTGCGCTTGGAATCAAGAAGAACGGAACCGAAGATAAGGTTGCTTACAGTTACACTGGTGATGGTGGGACGTCGCAAGGGGACTTCTATGAAGGAATGAACTTTGCAGGTGCGTTCCAAGCACCCGCCGTATTCATTGTTCAAAACAACGGCTACGCGATTTCAGTGCCACGACGGAAACAAACCGCAGCACGAACGTTAGCACAAAAAGGTGTTGCAGCTGGGATTCCTAGTGTCCAAGTGGACGGAATGGATTTCTTAGCCGTATACGAAGTCACGAAGGCTGCCCGTGAATTTGCCGCTGCTGGTAATGGTCCGGTACTAATTGAAACGTTAACTTATCGTTTCGGACCACATACTAACGCGGGTGATGATCCTAAGCGTTACCGGACTAAAGATGAAGAACAACCATGGTTCGATAATGATCCGCTGATCCGTTACCGCAAGTACTTAACGGATCAGGGCGCTTGGTCAGAAGATCAAGAAAACGACTACGTTGAACAAGTTAAAGCAGACATTAAAGATGCCGTTAAACAAGCGGACGATGCACCAAAGCAAAAAATGACCGAATTTTTGAAGAATGTTTTTGAAGAACAACCACAAAACATTCAACAACAAATTACGGAATTCCAAGCAAAGGAGTCGAAGTAACATGTCAAAGAAAACGTATATTCAAGCGATTACCGATGCACTTCGATTAGAACTAGGGTCTGACGAAAAGACTTTGGTTTTTGGTGAAGACGTTGGTAAAAACGGTGGGGTCTTCCGGGCGACCGATGGCCTACAAGCTGAATTTGGCGAAGACCGTGTTTTCGATACTCCTTTAGCTGAATCTGGGATTGGTGGCTTATCCATTGGGTTAGCACTCGAAGGCTTCCGTCCAATTCCTGAAATTCAATTCTTAGGGTTCATTTTTGAAACCTTAGACTCAATTGCGGGTCAGATGTCACGGGAACGTTTCCGGACTGGCGGCACACGTCACATGCCAATCACCATCCGTTCACCATACGGTGGTGGGACGCATACCCCAGAAATGCACGCGGACTCGTTAGAAGGCTACCTCGCACAGATTCCGGGATTACGCGTGGTGACACCATCTAACCCATACGATGCCAAGGGACTTTTAATTTCCTCAATTCGTAATAATGACCCAGTTTTCTTCCTTGAAAACTTAAAATTGTACCGTTCCATGAAAGCAGATATTCCTGACGAAGCTTACACAGTACCGTTAGATAAAGCGAATGTCGTTCGTGAAGGAACTGATATTTCCTTGATCGCATACAGTGCGCAAGTTAACCAATCCTTAAAGGTTGCGGAAAAGCTTGAAAAGGAAGGCATTTCTGTTGAAGTGGTCGATTTGCGGACCTTGTCCCCATTAGATGAAGAGACCATTTTGAAGTCCGTTCAAAAGACGGGCCGGGCCGTTGCCATCCAAGAGGCACAACGTCAAGCAGGGATTGCGGCAAATGTCGCTTCCTTGATTGCTGAAAAGGGCGCCCTTTACTTAAGCGCCCCAGTTGGTCGGGTCTACGCACCAGATACGGTTTATCCGTTCGGGTTAGCTGAAGACGACTGGCTACCAGCAGAAGACGAAATCGAAGCAAAGACACGCGAAATCTTGAACTATTAGTTTAAAGTCACGTGGTACTGATAAACAGTCGCTAACGGCTGTCATGAAAGGAAGTTATCCAATGGCTTACGAGTTTAAATTACCAGAGCTTGGTGAAGGCCTTGAAGAAGGCGAAATTGCATCATGGCTCGTAAAACCTGGCGATGAAATCAAGGAAGACGATTCTCTTGTTGAAATTCAAAACGATAAATCAGTTGAAGAATTACCATCACCAGTAAGTGGTAAAATTATTGATATTTTAATTCCTGAAGGTGAAACGGCTAAAATCGGTGACGTGCTCGTGACGATCGATGATGGTTCCGGAGAAAACGCCGCACCGGCTGCAGCTCCAACCGCCGCTGAACCAACTGCGCAATCGGCTGCGTCAACTCCAGCAACGCCGGCGCCTGCTACGGGTGCACCGGTAACGCCAAGTGATCCTAACAAGCGAATTTTAGCAATGCCGTCTGTACGGCAGTATGCGCGTGATAAAGATATTGATATCAGTTTAGTGACTCCAACCGGGGCCCATGGTCAAATTACGAAGCATGATATTGATAGCTACACGGGTTCACCAATGGCGACTGGCGCACCAGCACCAAAGGCTGCCACGGCAGCAACGCCAGCACCTGCTGAAGCTGCACCGGCACCAACACCAGTTAAACCATACGTTTCAGATACGCCGGAGCTAGAAACCCGCGAAAAGATGACCCCTATTCGGAAGGCCATTTCTAAAGCGATGGTTAATAGCAAGCATACGGCGCCACACGTCACGTTATTCGATGAAGTCGAAGTTAGTGCGTTGATGGCACACCGTAAGAAGTACAAACAAGTGGCTGCTGAACGGGACATTCATTTGACGTTCTTACCATACATTGTTAAAGCGTTAGTTGCGGTCTTACAACAATTCCCAGAATTTAACGCTTCCATTGATGGTTCAACAAATGAAATCGTCTACAAACACTACTTTAACGTTGGGGTCGCAACGGACACTGACCGTGGCTTGTTAGTTCCAGTTATTAAGCACGCTGAAGGTAAGGGGCTATTTGCTATTGCCAAGGAAATTACTGACAATACGCAAAAAGCTTACGACGGTAAGTTAAAAGCCAACGAAATGAGCGGCGCTTCGATGACCATCAGTAATATTGGGTCAATCGGTGGTGGCTGGTTTA
Source organism: Lactiplantibacillus paraxiangfangensis (assembly GCF_036246185.1). Classification (NCBI taxonomy): domain Bacteria; kingdom Bacillati; phylum Bacillota; class Bacilli; order Lactobacillales; family Lactobacillaceae; genus Lactiplantibacillus; species Lactiplantibacillus paraxiangfangensis. The sequence continues at coordinate 120,266 of NZ_BTPW01000006.1, read as the reverse complement.
CGCCAGTAATCAACCAACCAGAAGTTGCCATTCTCGGTGTTGGTCGGATTGGTAAAGAACCATACGTCAACGAAAATGATGAAATTGTCGTTGGCAAGATGCAGAAATTATCCTTGAGTTTTGACCACCGTTTAATTGATGGTGCAACGGCTCAAAAGGCAATGAACTTGCTGAAACAATTACTACACGATCCAGAATTACTTTTGATGGAAGGATGATGTCAGAATGGTTGTAGGAGATTTTGCGGAAGAACGCGACACGATGATTATCGGCGCGGGCCCTGGGGGTTACGTGGCAGCCATTCGTGCGGCGGAACTCGGCCAAAAGGTGACCATCGTTGAAAAAGAATACATCGGCGGGGTATGTTTAAACGTCGGCTGTATCCCATCAAAAGCATTGATTAGTGCGGGTCACCGGCTACAAGAAACAAAAGATAGTAAAATTTTTGGGATTAAAAACATCCAAGACCCCGTCCTTGATTTTAAAGTGACTCAGGACTGGAAGGATCACCAAGTCGTCGACCGGTTAACTGGTGGCGTTGAGATGCTGCTTAAAAAACACAAGGTCGAAATTGTTCGTGGTGAAGCGTACATGCATGATAACCATACGCTACGAGTAATGAACGGCGACCATACGGGGCAAACTTATAAGTTTAAACATCTGATTATTGCAACTGGGTCACGGCCAGTGGAAATTCCTGGCTTTAAATTCAAGGGCCGGGTGGTTGATTCCACTGGTGGCTTGAATTTACCAGAAGTTCCGAAAGAATTAGTCGTGATTGGTGGGGGCTACATTGGCTCCGAATTAGCTGGTGCCTACGCTAACTTGGGTGCCCACGTCACCATCTTAGAAGGAACACCGCAAATTTTGCCAAACTTTGAAAAAGATATGGTCAAGCTTGTCTTGAGCAGCTTTAAGAAGAAGGGCGTTACGGTTATCACCAATGCCATGGCAAAGAACTCTGAACAAGACGACAGTGGCGTTACTGTGACCTATGCTGTGGATGGCAAAGAGAGCTCGATCCATGCCGATTACGTGATGGTGACGGTCGGGCGGCGGCCAAACACGGATGACATGGGGATGGAATACACCGACGTGAAGTTAACGGACCGTGGCTTGATCGAAGTTGATCAGCAGGGTCGCACGGCGGCTCAAGACATCTTTGCCATTGGTGACATTGTTGCCGGTCCCGCTTTGGCCCATAAAGCCTTTGCAGAAGGTAAAGTTGCGGCTGGTGCAATTAGTGGCAAGAAGACGGCAAACGACTACGTGTCAGTTCCAGCCGTATGTTTCACGGATCCAGAATTGGCAACGGTCGGTATGACCAAAGCTGAAGCGGAAAAAGCGGGCTTGAAAGTTATCGCTTCGAAGTTCCCATTTGCTGGGAACGGTCGGGCGATCTCCTTGAACTCGATGGACGGTTTCTTCCGCTTAGTCACGACTAAGGACGAAGGTACGATTGTTGGGGCCCAAATTGCTGGTCCTGGCGCGAGTGACTTGATTTCTGAATTAAGTGTTGCGGTCAATGGCGGCATGAACGTGGAAGATTTAGCGTTGACGATTCATCCACATCCAACGTTGGGTGAAGTTATCCAAGAAGCAGCTGATGTTGCTATGGGATACCCAACTCACATTTAAAGATACCGATATCCGGTAATAAAAGTTTGAGACGCAGGTGGTCTCAAGCTTTTATTTTACATAGCACTAATAACGGAAACTGAATAGAATAGCTTCAGACAGCGTGGTGGTCAACGACAAATTTAGGCCCAGTTATCGTTGATGTCCTGACATGCTTTAGTTAGTAACTTAACAAAGAATATTGGGGTTAGACTTAGGACGAAGATGGTTAAAATGGAAAGCGGGACTAGTAAAGAATTTGACGCTGAATGTTACAAAAGAGTAAACTTTTTATTAACGTTTACTTGTATTCGTTGACATATTAGGTACAATTATTAGCGAAAGTTGGGAGGATTAACATGAACAATACTGTTATTATTCGTGGCTTATTCGAATTCGTACAACAATTAATATTGATCGCAATGGCGAAAGATTTGCCTTTAAAATTAGTCGTCGCTACTGATAGCGATGAAGTTTCTCGTTACCAAGGGTTAGTGACCGCTAGTCTGACGTGCCGGCAATTTACGCTGGCCGCTGAAGCCAAGCCAGACTATTCACAAGCGGACTGCCTCATAATCGGCAACTTAGTCCCGTTAGCAACTGATCGGGATGCAGAGGGTGATCTGCGGGCGACCTTGCCACTGTTTCGGACGTTTGTGAACGCCGCAATGGGCGCTGGATTTAATGGAAAATTGATTTTAACTGGTTCAAACGACGCTGTTTTAAGCGTTTTAGCGGCTCGTTTCAGCGGTGTCGATCATCAGAAAGTCCTAGGACTTGGGACGCTAGCTCAAAGTCGGCTGTTGGAACAAGGCTTACGGCGCCAATTAAACGTAGGGGCAAACGATGTCCACGCGTTTGTCGTGGGGACGGCACAAGCCCACCTGATCTCATGGAGTCGGTCGTACATTGGCCCAGCCCCGGTGATGACTTATTTGGCTAACCAGGATACGAGTTTCGGGATGGAAGAGATGACGGCGGCCGCGGAGCAAATTGATGCGCCAGCAATCGTTACCAATCCAACGTTGAGTGTGTTAGCATTAGTACAGGTCTTAAATGCTTTTTACAATCAGGCACCGTTTATCGGTACCGTTACTAACGTCCAAGAGAGTGCCACGCATCAATTAGTGGGGCTGTCTTCACCAGTGTTGATCAGTGCTAACGGCATCAAGCGGTTAGCAAACTTGGTGTTATCGGACGAGGAACAAAAAGAATATGCTGAGATTGCGGCTCAGGTTCGTGATGAACTTGACCGGGTCGAAGCCGGGGAGTTTGAACAGGATGACGATCAGAAATGATAATTACCAATACCCGCTCAATGAAACGTGGACAACTGATGAAATCGTTACGGTAACAACGCTGTATCAATGCGTTGAAACGGCTAATGAGGAAAGTCTGCCGACCGCGGAGTTATTAGCCGCTTACCGCGAATTTAAGACGGTCGTGCCAGCCAAGTCGGAAGAAAAACAGTTAGGGCGTGCGTTTGAAGCGGCGTCTGGATACAGTATCTACCGGACGATTCAGGCTGCACAAGCAACTAATAAACAGCGATTCTCGTACCGAAGTTAGGTGACCAACGTGGAAAAAGCACAATTGGAAAAATTAAATCAATCGATGCAGCACGTCATGCACGTGGCGCGCACCCATGTTTTAAGCAAAATGGGTGTCCAGCTAACGGTGGCGGAAAAAACGAGCCGGCGGGACTTAGTCACTAACGTGGATCATAGTAACGAAGACTTTCTCGTACAGCAAATTCGGCAGTTAGACGCCGATGCGCATATTTTGGCTGAAGAGGGTCGGGGTGACCAGGTTGAAACGATGCGTGGTCACGTCTGGATTGTGGACCCGATCGACGGGACGATGAATTTTGTACACCAACGAAATCACTTTGCCATGATGGTGGGGTACTACGTTGATGGGCAACCAACGTTAGGTTATATTTACGACGTGATGGCCGACAAGTTGTACGCTGGTGGTCCAGAAGTCGGGGTAACGTTAAATGGACAACCATTGGCGGCACCGGCGGATTTGGATTTAGCTGACGGGTTATTTGGTGCGAGTGCGCCGTTACTGATCAATGATCGGTTTAACATGCAAACGGTGATCGCGACTAGTTTAGGTGCCCGGATTTTAGGTAGCGCCGGGGTTCAAATTGGACAGGTGCTTGCTGGTGAGCTGGTTGGTTACTTGTCCTACTTGCGTCCGTGGGATTTTGCGGCCGGCCGCGTATTGGCTGAAAGTTTAGGCCTCGTTATGACGCAAGTTGACGGCACGCCCGTAAATATGTTATCATCTGGTGCTGTACTAGTAGCGACTAAGCGCGCACAACGCGCCGTCTTGGCAATCGTCAAGTAAAATGATGGGACTGTGACCCATACGTCACAGTTTTTTTATGCCACCGGATGAAAACCAGTGAAAACGTCGTTACGAGCTTATTAAGCTGACCCTTGTAACTTGATAGTAACGACGGTTTGTATTAATATATGTAAGATTTCTGCTGTCTGAAGATAGTAAGAATTTTGAAGGATGAAAGGAAGATCAATTTTGAAATTTAGAGATGATATCCGCAACATTGCCATTATTGCCCACGTTGACCACGGTAAAACGACGTTGGTTAACGAAATGCTTAAACAATCGGATACCCTTGACGAACACACGACGATTGGTGATCGGGCCATGGACACTAATGCCATTGAAAAGGAACGCGGTATCACGATCCTTTCAAAGAACACGGCTGTTCGCTATGGCGACAAGCAAATTAACATTTTGGATACCCCAGGACATGCTGACTTCGGTGGTGAAGTTGAACGTATCATGCGCATGGTTGACGGTGTTTTGTTAGTTGTTGATGCTTTTGAAGGAACAATGCCTCAAACACGGTTCGTTTTAAAGAAAGCTTTGGAACAACATTTAACCCCAATCGTCGTTATCAACAAAATCGACCGTCCGGGTGCCCGTCCTGAAGAAGTTGTGGACGAAGTCTTAGACCTCTTCATCGAATTAGGCGCCGACGAATCACAATTGGACTTCCCAGTGGTTTACGTTTCAGCTTTAAATGGGACTTCAAGCTACGAATCAGATCCTGCTAAGCAGGAACACACGATGAAGCCAATCTTTGACACCATCGTTAAGACGATTCCAGCACCAATTGATAACTCTGACGAACCTTTACAATTCCAAGTAGCCTTATTAGACTACAACGACTATGTTGGTCGTGTTGGGATTGGCCGGGTTTTCCGTGGCGCTATCAAAGTTGGGGACAGTGTTTCGGTTATGAAGCTTGACGGTAGCGTTAAGAACTTCCGGGTGACTAAGTTATTCGGGTTCTTCGGGTTACAACGTCTTGAAATCGACGAAGCACGCGCCGGTGACTTGGTTGCCGTTTCTGGGATGGAAGACATCAACGTTGGTGAAACCGTTGCAGATTCTGCTAACCAAGAAGCTTTGCCAATCTTACGGATTGACGAACCAACTTTACAAATGACTTTCGGAACTAACTCCTCACCATTTGCTGGTAAGGAAGGGAAGTTTGTGACAGCCCGTCAATTGGAATTGCGTTTGAAGTCTGAACTTGAAACCGATGTTTCACTCCGTGTTGACGACACTGACGAACCCGGTTCATGGGTCGTTTCTGGTCGTGGGGAATTGCATTTGTCAATCTTAATCGAAACGTTACGGCGTGAAGGTTATGAATTACAAGCATCTCGTCCAGAAGTTATCTACCGTGACGTGGATGGCCAACGCTGCGAACCATTTGAATCTGTTCAAATTGATACGCCAGACGAATACACTGGTTCAATCATTGATACCTTAGCTAAGCGTAAGGCTGAAATGAAGAACATGGAAAGCACTGGTAACAACCAGACGCGTTTGACGTTCTTAGCACCTTCACGTGGTTTGATCGGTTATTCAACTGAATTCTTATCATTAACGCGTGGATATGGGATCATGAACCATACCTTCTCTAAGTATTTACCAGTTATCAAGAACTGGAACCCTGGTCGTCGTAACGGTGCCTTAGTTTCAATCAACCAAGGTAAAACTACCACTTACGCAACGATGGGTATCGAAGAACGTGGGACGATCTTTGTCGACCCAGGTACTGACGTATACGAAGGGATGATCGTCGGCCAAAACAGTCGTGAAAACGACATTTCGGTTAACATCACCAAGGGTAAGAACATGACCAACGTTCGTTCTTCTAACAAGGACTTGACTGCAACAATCAAGACTCCTACGCATTTGACGTTGGAAGAATCCTTAGAATTCTTGAACAGTGACGAATTCTGTGAAATTACGCCAGATCACGTTCGTTTACGGAAACGTATCTTGAACACGAGCTCACGTGAAAAAGAATCTAAGAAACGTAAGATGAACAAGTAAGACTAATTAATTATCTTAACAACGAGTGCGTCATTGCACTTGAAAAAGGCCTTCAGAAAGTAAAATTTCTGAAGGCCTTTTTTTGTGGTCGCTTTAGGCCCGAAACGAATGTAAAGGGATGTGTTAACGGATTAGGTTGGATCATACAGTGAGTAAAGCGCGCAATGGGTGTTCTAGTCGGGACCGGTAATGGGGTGGTTATTGCACCTAAGTGAGCCAAAAAAAGGGTCAAATTCCCGGTTTCGCATGCTGTGTTAAAAGGGACTATGCTATAATTACTCCAAGTGAACTGTAGGCGCTGTCTTGACGAAACAGCGTCGAATTTAACAACTTAATAGGGTGGGATTTTAGCTCATGATGAAAAAGTTACACTATTTGGACTATGGCTTATTTATCCCGTATCTAATTTTATGTGGAATTGGGATTGTGATGGTCTACTCGTCGAGTTCGTTTGTTGCCACCCAGAATGGGACGACACCAACCGGATATTTGTTTAAGCAGCTGATCTGGGTTGTGATTGGGTTGGTCGTCACTTTTACCTGCATGAACCTAAAGATTGAGTTTTTCAAACAGACGAAACTTTTAGGAACGTTAGGGTTTGCAATGTTAGCCGTTCTAGTCATTTTGCGATTAATTGGGAAATCAATCAACGGGGCCGCTGGCTGGATTGTTTTAGGACCAGTATCGATTCAGCCAGCCGAGTTCTGTAAGTTTTACCTGATTATTTACCTGGCTGCTATTATTGCACAACGGGAAGCTCATTTTGGCGTTGCACGGTTCAGTGAATTGGGTTCGCAATTTATGATGTTGTTTGCGATGATTTTTTTAATTTTCATCCAACCTGATTTAGGTGGTGCAACGATCAACTTAGCCATTGCGGCGGTGATCCTATTTGCTAGCGGAATTTCATTTTACGTGGGTATTGGGGCCTTTGCCGGGGTGATTGCGGTGTTTGAGTTGGTATTAGTCCCGCTCGTTAGCAAGTTGCCCCAGAGTGCGTTTGCGAACTCTTACCAGTTACGGCGATTTGTCGGGTTCCTCAACCCCTTTGAAACGGCTTCTGGTGCCGGGACGCAATTGGTTAATTCCTATTACGCAATCTCTAACGGCGGGTTGCTGGGTGTCGGAATCGGGAACAGTCTGCAAAAACGTGGCTATTTACCCGAACCGAATACCGACTTCATTATGTCGATCACGGCAGAAGAACTCGGACTGTTAGGTGTCATTTTCGTGATGATATTACTGGCAGTAATGATCGGCCGGATGATTTTTATTGGCGTCCGTTCTGACAACACGTTCAATTCGTTAGTATGTTACGGGGTGGCCGCTTATATGACCATCCAAGCATTTATCAATGTCGGTGGAATTATCGGACTGATTCCAATTACCGGGGTCACGTTCCCGTTTATTAGTTATGGTGGTTCCAGCATGGTAGTGTTGACCCTCTCCCTTGGGTTGGTGTTAAACATTAGCGCACTTGAGAAGATGAAGCGGGCCAACACTGTTCGGCAAGCTGGTTAAGACGATATAATTTGGAAATGAGGGGATTTTGGTGAAGAAAGTATTAATTGCTAACCGTGGTGAAATTGCGACCCGGGTCATCCGGGCTTGTCATGAACTTGGCTTGCAGACCGTTGCAATTTACGCCAAAGAAGATGAATTTTCAGTTCACCGTTTTAAAGCCGATGAAGCCTACCTAGTAGGCGAAGGCGACGCGCCAATTGCGGCTTACTTGGATATTGAAGACATCATTCGGATTGCCAAGGAAAATCACGTTGACGCGATTCATCCGGGCTACGGTTTTCTATCTGAAAACGCAACGTTTGCACGGCGGGTTGCGGAAGAAGGCATGATCTTTATCGGCCCAACACCGGAACAACTAGAGATGTTTGGCGATAAAATCACTGCGAAGAAAGTTGCGCAGGACGCGGGTGTTCAAACGATTCCAAGTACGTTACATCCCGTTACTAGCCTGAACGAAGCCTTACAATTTACTCAAAAATACGGTTTTCCAATTATGATTAAAGCCGCCATGGGTGGTGGTGGTCGCGGGATGCGGATCGTTCGTGAAGCCTCCGAGTTACAGGAAGCTTTCGACCGTGCGCGTTCTGAGGCGATGCAATCCTTTGGCGATGATGAAATTTACTTAGAAAAATTCGTTGCGCATCCTAAGCATATTGAAGTCCAAATTTTAGGAGATTCCCACGGCAACGTTATGCACTTATTTGAACGGGATTGTTCAGTTCAACGACGGAATCAAAAGGTGATTGAATTTGCCCCAGCGGTCTCATTGCCAATTGAACTTCGGCAAAAAATTTGTAACGCTGCGGTTGATTTGATGAAGAGCGTGCATTACTTAAATGCGGCCACGGTCGAATTTTTAGTTGAAGGCGACCAGTTCTACTTCATGGAAGTTAACCCACGGATTCAAGTTGAACATACCGTTACTGAAATGATTACCGAAATTGATATTGTGCATGCGCAAATTAAGATTGCCCAGGGTGGCGACTTATTTGAAGACTTACACTTACCACACCAAGATGCCTTAACTTACAAGGGCGCGGCCATTCAATGCCGGGTCACGACGGAAGATCCCGCCAATAACTTTATGCCGGACACTGGTCGAATTGAAACTTACCGGTCACCAGGTGGTAACGGTGTACGGTTAGATGCTGGTAATACTTATTCAGGTGCAGTGGTCACACCGTACTTTGATTCACTGCTAGTTAAAGCCTGTGTCGCAGCCCGTAACTTTAAGGCGGCTGCGCACAAGATGCGGCGGGTCCTCGTTGAATTTGACATTCGCGGGGTTAAAACGAACATTCCGTTCATGTTGAACGTGATTGATAACCCAACTTTCCAAGCGGGCGAAGCGAATACCCGCTTTATCGACAGTACACCGTCACTGTTCAAGTTCCCAGACGGGACGCAACAAGAAGATAAAATGTTGAAGTATATCGGGAACGTCACGGTGAATGGGTTTGCCGACGTGGCACAACATTCTAAGAAATATTATCCGGACGTGGCGTTTGAAGATAACTTCAAGCCAATCAGTAAGGATATCGTCACGGCTAAGGACGTTTTGGACAGCAAGGGTGTTAAGGGCTTGCAGAGTTGGTTATTGGCGCAGAAACAAGTGCTATTGACGGATACGACGATGCGGGATGCCCACCAGAGTTTATTTGCGACCCGGATGCGGACTAAGGACATGCTGGCGGTGGCCCAGGCGTCACAAAAGGCCTTGCCACAGCTGTTTTCATATGAGATGTGGGGCGGCGCAACGTTTGACGTGGCTTACCGCTTCCTAAACGAAAACCCGTGGAACCGTCTGAAGAAATTACGGACGGCCATGCCACGAACACTCTTCCAGATGTTGTTCCGTGGAAGTAACGCGGTGGGTTATCAGAACTATCCTGATAACGTGATTCGCGAATTTATTTTGGAAGCCGCTAAGAGTGGAATCGACGTTTTCCGGATCTTTGATAGTTTGAACTGGATTCCACAGATGGAAAAGAGTATTCAAGCCGTTAAGGAAACCGGCAAAGTGGCCGAAGCGACGATTTGCTATACTGGGGACATTATGGACCCTAACCGTGAAAAGTATGACTTAGCTTACTACCGGCAACTCGCGCTCGATTTACAATCAACGGGTGCCGATATGATTGCGATTAAGGATATGGCCGGTGTCTTGAAGCCAGAAGGGGCGTACGAACTGGTCTCAACGTTGAAGGACGCCTTGGACGTGCCGGTTCACCTGCATACCCATGACACTACTGGTAACGGAATCTTCACGTATGCCCGGGCCGTTGAAGCCGGGGTCGACGTGGTCGACGTTGCGACGAGTGCGATGTCTGGAACGACGAGTCAACCGTCAATGAGCTCGCTATACTACGCTTTGGCACATAATGACCGGCAACCAAATGTCAATATTAACAACGTTGAAGAAATTAACCGTTATTGGCAAGGTATTCGGCCTTACTACCAAGACTTCTCTAACGGGATGACGGGTCCTCAGACCGATATCTACCAGACCCAGATGCCTGGTGGCCAATACTCGAACTTACAGCAACAGGCGAAAGCCATGGGGCTGGGCGAGCGCTGGGAAGAAGTCAAGGCAATGTATGCCACCGTTAACGACATGTTTGGCGATATTATCAAGGTAACGCCAAGTTCTAAAGTCGTTGGTGACATGGCGTTGTTTATGATGGAAAACCATTTGACCCCTGAAGACGTTTATGATCATGGCGATAAGTTGGACTTCCCAGATTCAGTGATCAATTTCTTTGCTGGTAACATTGGTCAACCCGTTGGTGGGTTCCCAAAGAAGTTACAAAAGATCATTTTAAAGGACCGGAAACCATTGACGGTCCGTCCAGGAAGTTTAGCAAAGCCAGCTGATTTTGAGGCGGTCAAGCAAGAATTAGCGGCTAAGATTGGCCACGAACCTGAACATCAAGAAGTGTTAAGCTACATTTTGTATCCGAAGGTCTTCTTGGACTACATCAAGCAGCATAAACAGTATGGGCACGTTTCCTTATTGGATACGCCAACCTTCTTCCAAGGGATGCGGCTAGGTGAGACGGTCAACGTTGAATTGGCTCAAGGTAAAGTGATGATTTTGAAGCTTAACCAGATCAGTGATCCTGATGTGGATGGCATTCGGACGTTATACTTCAGTATTAACGGTCAAAATCAAGAAATCACAATCAAGGACAATTCAATTCACCAGACAGCTTCCAGCACGCGGAAAGCTGAACCAACTAACGAAAATGAAGTTGGGGCAACGATGAGTGGTTCCGTATTGAAATTGCTTGTTAAGAAGGGCGACGTTGTCAAGAAGGGACAACCGTTACTTGTGACCGAGGCAATGAAGATGGAAACGACGATCCAAGCACCAGAAAATGGTGTGATCGAACACACTTACGTCAATGCGGGTGACGTCATTCAAACGGATGACTTGTTACTTGAAATTGCACCGAACTAATTAGTACTGAATGAAGAATCGTCACAGATTGTGACGGTTCTTTTTTACAGTCGGAATGCCAAGAGTGATTGATGTGCAATTGGGACGGGATAATTACGTTTTATGGTTATACTCTTAGTTGACGAAATCGCTAATCTAGCCTAACATTTAAACAGCAACTCAAAGTAGAAGAGGTGACCGTTCGATGGAATTTACCATTAAGCCACGCCGCGCATTGATTGTGTACATGCATTCAATGAAACAGGTGCGGCAATTGAAGCGTTTTGGTATCATTCAATACCAATCACGCAAGGGACGCTACGTCGTTTTATACATGGACGAAGCGGAGGTCCCAGCTATTACAGCAAAAATTAATAAGTTAAACTTTGTCCGTAAAGTCGAACCGTCATACCGGCCCGACGTGGCAATGAATTTTGGTGAACGAGTGGACAAGGGCTTCTTTAAGCCGGAATCAAACGCGTTCCCAATCGATGATGAAGATTAAGTTGGTGAAAGAATAATGCGAATCGTAGCAGGAAATTTTGGTGGCCGGCGACTGAAAGCAGTACCGGGAATGCAGACGAGACCGACGACTGATAAGGTCAAAGAGGCGGTCTTTAATATTATTGGCCCGTACTTTGATGGCGGACAGTCGTTAGACTTATTTGCCGGGAGCGGTGGCTTAAGTATCGAAGCCGTTTCACGTGGGATCGACCATGCCGTGTTGATTGACCGTCAATATCAGGCTATTAAAACGATTAAAGATAACATCACGGTGACTAAGGCGGATGAACAGTTTGAAGTGATCAAGGGCGATGCTCAGCGGGTCTTAGACCGATTAGCGACGCAACAAGACCGGTTTGACCTAGTCTTTTTGGATCCACCCTATGCCAAGCAACAAATTGTGAAAGATATCACCCGTTGTGATGAACTGGGTTTGTTGAACAAAGGGTGTCGCGTCGTCTGTGAGACGGATGCAAACGCCCATCTCCCAGAGACGTTGGCTGGGTTTAAACTAATCCGGCGTCAAGATTATGGCATTACCATTATTACCATTTACCAAAAAGTAGAAGCGGAGGCGTAAGCATGGTTACGGCAGTATTCCCAGGAAGCTTTGATCCAGTGACCCGTGGCCATTTAGATTTGATTCAGCGGGCGAGTCGCTTAGTCGATCACTTGATCGTCGCGGTGATGGTCAATACGAGTAAACAACCACTGTTCACCAAGGATGAAAAAGTTGCGATGATTCAAGCCGAAGTGCGTGACTTACCAAACGTCACGGTTCAAGCCGCCGCTGGATTAACCGTTGATTTTATGACCCAAGTTGACGCGACGGTTCTAATCCGGGGCTTACGCAATGAGCAGGATTTTGGTTATGAACGCGATATTGCGTGGATGAATAAATCGCTCAATGACCAAATTGAAACGGTTTGTTTGATTGCACGGCCGCCGTACGCGTATTTCTCTTCTAGTTTGATCAAGGAAATCGCAAAGATGGGGGCCGATATTTCTGAATACGTCCCAACGGCGGTTGCCCAAAAGCTGCACCAACGTTTTAAGGCGTAGCCTATGAGAAAATTTTTTAAGCACTATTGGGGTTGGCTAGTGGCCGGGGTCGTTATTTTAGGACTGTTTTGGATTCCGTTACCCTATTACGTGGAGGGTCCTGGTAGTGCCGATAACTTGAAGGCGTTTGTGACGGTGAAACAGCATCCCGATAAACGGAAGGGTAAGTTCATGCTAACGTCGGTCGGTCTTGCACCAGCACGGCCAATTACGTGGCTCTATGCGCAGCTTAACCCCCACTACGACGTCGTTAGTGACGAAGAAGTGAACGGTGGGCAGGATAGTGCTACTTATGACCGGGTCCAAACTTTTTACATGCAGAGTGCGATTAACGAAGCGATTGCGACTGCGTACGGGGCGGCGCATCAGACTTACCATAAAACTTATCAGGGGATTTACGTCCTAACTGTGCAGTCGAATTCTAAGTTTAAAAACAAGATTAAAGTTGGCGATACCATCACGAAGGTGAATGGAAGGCACTTTACGAATGCGCAGGGGTACCAGCGCTACATTGCGAGTCGTGGTGTGGGCAAAGCTATCACCGTTACGTATCAACACGCGGGCAAGACGAAACGGGCGACGGCACCATTAATTAAGCTGAGTACGCACCGCGCGGGAATTGGGATTGGATTGACCGATAACGTTAAAGTGACGACCAAGATTCCAGTTAAAGTTGACCCGGGCGAAATTGGTGGCCCGTCCGCGGGCTTAATGTTTAGTCTGCAAATTTACCAGCAACTGACCGACCATAATTTACGGCACGGGCAAAAAATTGCTGGGACGGGGACGATCAATCCGGACGGTTTCGTCGGTGAAATTGGTGGGATCGATAAGAAGATTATTGCGGCTAAAAATGCTGGTGCGACCATTTTCTTTGCGCCGTACGTCAAACCAACGAAGGCCATTTTAGCCTTAGAAGAAGATCATCAGACCAACTACCAGATGGCAAAGGCGACGGCTAAAAAGTACGCCCCCGAAATGCGGGTCGTACCGGTAACGTCGTTTAAACAGGCCGTTCATTATTTAGAAACGCACTAAAAGATTGTGACGAGAGTCCAATCTTTTTTTCGTGGATTTAACTTCCGGTTAGCGTAACTAGTAAGTAACAGGGGGGAGTTGCGATGAAGGAAGAGATTTGGCAATGGATCAAGGCACATCCACGGTTAGCGGTGACGGGCATCGTGAGCATCCTATTCGTCATAGGTGGTTGGTGGACGGTCAGCCAGTTGCGCGCACCCGAAGCAGCGTCGCCGGTGGCACTCACGAGTACTAGCAGTAGCCGGTCAGGAATAGCGGCAAAGGAACGGTCCGGGTCTCCTAAAAGCACATTAATGAGCAGTGCTCAGCCCCATTCATCAGGACCGCTATACGTCGATGTGAAGGGAGCGGTTAAGAAGCCCGGGGTTTATCAGGTGCAGGAAACGATGCGGGTGGCCGACGTAATTGCGCTCGCGCAAGGGCTACAACCACAAGCTGACCAGCAACAAGTGAATTTAGCGGCTAAGGTAACGGACCAGCAGGTGATTTATGTTCCGGTCAAAGGTGAATCACACGCGGCATTACCGAACCCGGGGCCAACTGGAGCGGCGTCATCGTCAAGTACGTTACCGTCTAAAGCACACACGACCAGTCAAGCTAGTCAAGGTCCCATTAACATCAACTCAGCTGACGTGACGGCTTTTCAGTCCATTAAGGGGATTGGACAAAAAAAGGCGCAAAAGATCGTTGATTACCGACAAGAACACGGGCCGTTTAAAAGTATTGATGATTTAAAAAACATTTCGGGTTTTGGGGCAAAAACGATTGCAAAGTTTAAGGACCAACTCACCGTCTAGTACCTGACTGCACAATTTGGTATACTACTGTCATTGAAAGTGAGGCAATCAGAATGAAGGATCAACGAATTCCATGGGATCAATATTTCATGATGCAAGCGGTTTTATTATCGACACGAAGTACTTGTGAGCGACTCTCGGTCGGCGCAACGATCGTACGTGACAAACGAATTATTGCGGGCGGATATAATGGTTCCGTTTCCGGGGATGTTCATTGTATTGACGAGGGCTGTTACTTAGTTGATGGACATTGTGTGCGCACGATCCATGCAGAAATGAACGCAATCTTGCAGTGTGCAAAATTTGGTGCGGCCACGGATGGTGCTGAGATTTACGTGACTGATTTTCCATGTTTGCAGTGTACAAAAATGCTACTACAAGCTGGGATTCAAAAGATTCATTACTTACGGAATTATCACAACGACGATTATGCAATGTCACTGATCAAACGAAAGAACGTTGCTTTACAACAAGTTAAATTTGATCAAGCCGACCTCGATAAACTCGGGTTAGATCAGATTTTACTTAGCAACCACTAAGGGTGCGTGCGCCGTTTTTCGCTGCGATTGCGGTTGGCCTGCTGAGTAGTTGGTTAGTTGGTCAGCAATGGGTTGCGGCGGTATTATTAGGGCTCTGGTTGCTTCGAATTGTTTTCCTAAAAGATCGGCGTTGTTTAATACTGACGTTAACTTTGTTGGTTGGTATTGGTGGCTGGTTAGCGTGGCGCAACCAACAATTTGCACAAATCAGTCGGGAACGACCACAAACGGTTACGCTTCAACTGGCCGTGCAACCGGATGCCGTTAATACCCGGGGTAGTCAGTATCAATTAGTAGCCACTTCGGCACGTTACGGGAAACTAATTGTTTATGGCAAGCTAGCGTCTGCGGCCCAGAAATCTCAGTTAGAACAGCTCAATCAGCGAACTAACTGGCAGGTGACGGGAACGTTGTCAGCCGTGGCACCACCAACAAATCCGGGACAGTTCAACGCGCCAAATTATTATCGGGGACAAGGAATTTATCGACAATATACGGTCACCAAGCTGGATAGCGTGACGGCCGCGCCCCGAACTGGACTGATCAGTGTCATCGACAAAATCCACCAGTGGCGCGCTAATTTTGCCCGGGCTTGTCAGCAATTGCCGCCAACGTTACGGTTGTACGCGACGAGTCTGTTGATTGGAATGCGTCCGGCTAATTTTCACACGGCAATGGCCGGCGTCCAACAGTTGGGTTTATTGCACCTATTTAGCCTATCAGGGATGCATGTTATCTTGTTTTTGGGCTTTTTACGGTGGGGGTTGATTCGGTTACGGCTGAGCCTGCCAACCATTGACTGGTGGTTATTAGGCTGGTTACCGGTCTACCTCGTTTTGGGTGGTGGGGCCGACAGCCTACAACGCGCAGTGATAACGGCCGGGTTACCCATTATTTGGCAGCATTTAACGCATCAGCGTCAGGCGGCACTGGTGGGTTGGAGCTGGGCCCTTATCATTGGAATCATCCATAATCCGTTGGTCTTACTGCAGTTGGGTGGTCAGTTGAGCTATGGGCTGGCGCTGCTACTAATGGTTGGACCAACCCAGTCAGTGTGGCGGTTAGCAGGTTGGGTCCAGGTGATCAGCTTGCCCGTGTTATTAGTGGCGACTGCGCAATGGCATTTGTTGACGGTCGTGGTGAACCTACTCGTGGCCCCGTTATTTAGTTGGGTGTTGCTACCGGTTACGATGGTGGGGGCTAGTTTTGGACTGATACTGCCTAGACTAGCCCAGTGGTGTGATGGGCTGCTAGCTGGGTTTCAGCGGTTCATTGACGCAGTCGCCGGTTTGCCTGGATTACTAATTATTGGGCAACCGTCCGCGTTATGGGCGTGGGGACTCGGCTTACTGAGCTTATGGGCCTTACGAACACCCTGCAAGCGTGAATTTACGCGGTTACTAGTGGCCTATGGAAGCTGTATTTTGAGTATTCACTTTCCGCTGCGGGGTGCCGTTCAGTTTATTGATGTTGGTCAGGGCGATTCCATCTTGATTCGGCAGCCGTTTAATCGGAGTGTGAGTCTAATTGATACGGGCGGCCGGTTGAAATTTCCGGTGCCGAGTTGGCAATCGGATGGCACCACTAGCCGACCACGAGTTGAAACGGTTACCGTCAATTACTTGCACCGGTTAGGGATTACGCACCTTGATACGGTTTATTTATCCCATAAGGATGTTGATCATATCGGTGATCTCGGGGCTTTGCTAGCCCTAATGCCCGTCAAGCGAATTGTTGTACCGGCTGGAATGGCAAGGTTACCCAAGTTTCAGCAATTATTGAAGCCAGCTCTTCGACAGCCACAAATTGTGGAAGCGTTGGCGGGGATGCAGTTTAAGGACGGTTTAACTGCGGTCCATCCGTTTCATCCGGGTAAAGCGGAAAACGAAGATTCACTGGTGTTAACGGGCGTTTTTGGGCGACAACGCTTCATGTTCAGCGGCGATTTGGACCGAGCGGGTGAGCGTGCCATCGCAACTCGCTATCCGCAAATGCACGTGGACGTGTTAAAATTGGGACACCACGGTAGTAAAACGGCTTCTGATCCCCAAGCGCTGCAACAATTAGGCGTCAAAATGGGGATTTTGTCGGTTGGCCGGCATAATCGGTATGGGCATCCTAACCAGGAAACGTTGGATACGCTGCGCACGCAACGGATTCAAACCTATTCAACGGCACTCCAAGGGATGATCACGTATCGGTTTGGCGGTGGACAGCCGGGGAGTTGGCAAACATTTTTGAAAGAAGGTAATTTATATCAACGCACAACAAGCCCTGAAAGCAATTTATAAGCGAGATTTAGCGTCCATTTACGTGGTTTTAGGGACTGTAGATTACCTTGCGGATCAATTAAAACAAGCATTGTTACAATTGATCCCTACGGAAGAGCGCACGATGAATGTCGGCAGTTACGATATGGAGACGACACCAGTTGCGGTCGCATTGGACGATGCGATGTCGGCACCGTTCTTTGGTGAACGGCGGCTAGTTTTTGTGAACCATCCGTATTTCTTAACTGGCGAAATGAAGAAAACCAAGGTCGATCACGATTTAGAGTCGTTACAACGTTATTTTGAGCATCCCGAACCAAGTACGATCCTGGTCTTGATGGCGCCGTATGAAAAACTAGACGCGCGTAAGAAACTCGTTAAGACGTTGAAGAAAAACGCTACGATCATTGACGTCAATCAAGTCTCTGAACGGGAAACGCAGGAATACGTTCAAGACGCATTAAAAGCCAAACAAATTTCAATTGATGCGGACGCCTTACAGGAATTGTTTAACCGCACGGATGGACAATTAGGATTGATTATGGGACAGCTCCCCAAACTAATGATTTATGCGGCTCAGTCTCAGCGAATCGAGTTGGCTGCGGTTGAAGCGTTGGTGACCAAATCACTGACGCAAAACGTTTTTGACTTGGTCAACGACGTTTTGCGGTATCAAACGAAGGCTGCGGTGGAGTTGTACCATGAGTTAGTCGCTTCCCAAGAAGCACCGCTAAAAATTAATGCGATTTTACTTGGACAGTTCCGGTTGCTACTGCAAGTGAAAATTTTAGCCCGGGCTGGATATAGTCAGGGGAGTCTGGCCAGTACGTTAAAGGTCCATCCGTACCGGGTTAAGTTAGCCATGCAAACGGTACGGCACTTTGATCAGCCGGCGTTACGGGCCGCTTATTTAGGTTTACTGCAGACGGAAGTCCAAATGAAGACGACGCAGCGAGACCCTGAACTGTTATTTGAACTTTTCATGGTCCAATTCGTCAATGATCGGCGTGCGGTGGTGACACGGTAGCCGAAATTGGGAAAATAACAAAAAAGCAGATTTAGAAGTTTTTTCACTTCTAAATCTGCTTTTTTGTTATTTGAGGATACAAAAAAACTCCGTCGCGATGCTCGGGAGTTAAATGACATTACTTAGCGTAACGTGCGGCCATACGTGACTTGTCACGTGCAGCTTTGTTGCGCTTGATAAGACCCTTGGTAGCAGCCTTGTCAACAGCACTTACAGCGGCGATGTATAAATCATCGACGTTGTCGGCACCGGCAGTTTTAGCATTTTCGAATTTTTTAACAGCAGTCCGCATTGCACTCATTTGTGCAGTGTTCCGGACATTTGCTTTATTGTTTGTTTTCACGCGTTCAATAGCGGATTTGATAATTGGCATCAGATTCACCTCCATCATTTTTTCAACAAATGCTATTATACATAAGCCCCGGCTTGAATGCAACAGTTATGTGTAAAGTAATTTATCTTGATATGCGTTTGGACTTGATTTTTGGGGACTAGTTTGCTAAACTATCTTAAGTGTTCAGCAACCCTTTACTTAGTTTATCGTGCACCACCAACGACTTACTCAGTTTAGGGCAATTATTTGAAAGGTGGTTGATACACATGGCAATTTCACGCGAAAAGAAGACGGAACTTATTAATAAGTTTGGCCGTCACGAAGGCGACACTGGTTCAGTTGAAGTTCAAGTTGCAGTTTTAACTGAAGACATCAACGAATTAAACGAACATTTACGTGTTCACAAGAAGGACTTCCACTCACAACGTGGGTTAATGAAGAAAATCGGTCATCGTCGTAACTTGTTAGCATATCTTCGTAAAGAAGACGTTAACCGTTACCGTGACTTGATCCAAAGTCTTGGTCTTCGTCGTTAATATTGAAATCGAGAGAACTGCCTTCGGGTGGTTCTTTTTTTTGCACTTTTTGACCATTACTAAAAAATTACATAAACTACATCAAGACCAAACAGTTGTTCGCTATACTGAACGAGAATTAAAAGAAAGTTGGGAATAGGAATGCAAATATCTCGTTCATTAACACGGAATTTTCGAATTCTCTGGTTTGGTAGTTTAATTACTGATTTGGGCAATGCGATGACGTTACCCTTCATTGTGCTGTATATTCAAACGCTAGGATCGTTTACCACGGCACAACTAAATGTATTGGGAGCCGCAGCGTTTGCCATCACCTATGCGTGTAAAGCACTGGTCGCACCGTTATGGGGACGGTTGGCGGATCAGAAAGGTCGCAAACTGATGTGTTTACGGGCATCTGGCGTGATGACCTTTACGATTCTTGGTGTGGGACTTGCACCGAACGTCACGACGTTATTAATTCTACGGGCGCTCCAAGGGGCGTTTTCGGGCTATATTAATAACGCTAATGCGCTGATTTCGTTAACGGCACCGCCTGCTAAACGTGGACAACTGCTCAGCAAACTGGTGACTGGTAGTATCAGTGGAACGCTCATGGGACCGTTGCTAGGAAGTGTGCTTGCCAGTACGGTCGGTTATCGGGGCGCCTTTTTTGTGACGAGCGCGCTCATGGGGCTTGTTTTTGTCATGACTTGGATTGGGGTTGAAGAGCGGGTCACCGTGATCAGTCCCGCCGCTTTACCACCATTAGGACCAGTGCTACGCCAACTGGGTGGCCCGTTTTTGACGGCTTTATTTACGTCGCTACTAGTGATCCAGGCAACAACGAACGCCGTGACGCCCTTACTAAGCCTATTTGTCGCACAGTTAGAGCCACAGTCAAAGCTAGTCGTTTTAATGACTGGGATCGTTGCGGCCACACCTGGAATTGCAACGATTCTAATGGCTGGCCGGGTTGGCCGCTTGATAGACCGGCTAGGGGCTGCGCGATGTTTACTGATTTTTTTCAGTTTAGCAATTGTTGATTTAGCCCTGACGAGTTTTGTACATAATGTTGGTCAGCTGATTGCATGTCGTTTAATTTTGGGCGTCGCTGATGCCGCGTTACTACCAGCCATCCAAGTGATTACGGTCGAACGGGTGCCGCGGGAAACCTTTGGCCGGGTCTTTAGTTTGAATCAGTCGGCTCAGGCTTGTGGCAACGTTTTGGGACCGGGCTTAGCAGTTTTAGTGGCCAATGCTTGGGGGTACCAGCCAATTTTCTTAGTTACTGCGGTGTTAGAACTAGTTGCTTTAGGGTTATGGGGGCGTTATTTTTTACGCCACGGAAAGCACAGGTAAGTAACGGAGCGTGCGGAAATGGTTCAACTATTGCTTTATATAAAAATGTGGTAAACTGAGGAGAGTTACTTAATCGGTTCAGGTACGTAGGTACTTGTAAAACTTAATATATAGAGGAGTTTTTAATTCATGAACTTTGAAAACGTTGACTTAATGACTGCCATGGTGACCCCGTTTGATGACCAACAACAATTAGACGACGACCGGCTCAAGAGCTTAGTTGAGCACTTACTCGCACACGGGACTCAGGGATTAATCGTTGGTGGGACCACTGGTGAGGCCCCAACTTTATCTGAAACTGAAAAGTTGGACTTACTTAAAAAGACGGCTAAAATTGTTGCCGGACGGGTGCCAATTGTTGCTGGGACGGGTTCTAACAGTACCGCGGCAACGATTGCATTCACTAAAAGAGTCAGTCAAATTGAAGGCATTAACGCGGCATTAGTCGTTGTGCCTTACTATAACAAGCCTGACCAGGCCGGGATGATTGCCCACTTTACGGCGGTTGCAGATCAAGGTGGCCTTCCAGTGATTATTTATAATATTCCGGGACGGGTCATCGTCAAGATGGAAGTTAAGACCGTTTTAACACTGGCACAAAATCCAAATATCATTGGGATTAAGCAATGTGCTTCGATGGAAGAATTTGGCGCCATTGTTGAAAATGCACCGGCAGACTTTTTAGTTTACACCGGTGAAGATGCACAGAGCTTAGCTGCTAAAGAAATTGGCGGGGCCGGTGTGATCTCCGTGGCCAGTCACTTATACGGTGACGAAATGACGGCAATGTATCAAGCCATTGCCAAGGGTGATATTGCGACCGCGGCTCGTTATCAACGGGACCTGACACCAAAGATGAGCGCACTCTTTAGCGCACCATCACCATCGCCAGTAAAAGCGGCCTTGAACCATCTTGGTCAACCCGTGGGTGATCCACGGTTACCGATCCTACCTTTAAACGCTGAACAAAGTAAACAGTTGTATATGACTTTAAATATTTAATGAATCAAGGTGAAATAATTGAGCTCTAAAATACAAATTACCCCCTTTGGTGGGGTTCGTGAAAATGGCAAAAATATGTATGCCGTGGAAATTGATGATGACATTTACATCTTAGACTGCGGTTTGAAATACCCGGAAAATGAACTATTGGGGATCGATATTGTGATTCCTGACTTCAGTTATTTGCGGGAAAATGCTGACCGGATCGTCGGGGTCTTCTTGACCCATGGCCATGCGGACGCAATTGGGGCGTTACCATACTTCTTAAACGAGTTTAACGTACCCGTTTTTGGCTCGGAATTAACGATTGAATTGGCTAAGATCCAGTTACAAAAGGATCCGAAAGCCAAGAA
Source organism: Lactiplantibacillus paraxiangfangensis (assembly GCF_036246185.1). Classification (NCBI taxonomy): domain Bacteria; kingdom Bacillati; phylum Bacillota; class Bacilli; order Lactobacillales; family Lactobacillaceae; genus Lactiplantibacillus; species Lactiplantibacillus paraxiangfangensis. Next base: position 98,500 of record NZ_BTPW01000006.1, on the reverse strand, counting down.
GTTTAACGACTTCCACATTGTTAATGAAAAGACCGAAATTGATTTTGGTAATGTCACGGCTTCGTTCTTCCGGACAACGCATTCAATTCCTGATTCAATGGGGATCGTCTTACAAACTGATGCGGGTTCAATTGTTTATACGGGTGATTTCAAATTTGACCCGACCGCAGAGGGTGACTATCAGACCGATTTTGCACGTTTAGCCGAAATTGGGTCTAAGCATGTTTTGGCGTTATTAAGTGATTCAGCCAATGCTGAAAACTTTGATCAACCGGTCAGTGAACGTGAAATTGCCTCATACGTGCTTGAAACTTTCAAGTACCATCCAGGGCGGATCATTGTGGCTTCGGTAGCGTCAAACATCTTGCGTATTCAGCAAGTATTAGACGCAGCTGAAAAGGCTGGTCGTAAGGTTGCATTAATGCCAGGTGACGTGGAAAGCATTATTAACACGGCAATTAAGTTAGGCAAGTTACGGATGCCTGAAGACGTCGTGGTTCCACTTAAGTCAATCGACAGTCTTGAACCAAACCAAGTGGTCATTTTACAAACAGGCCGAATGGGTGAACCAATTAAGGCACTGCAACGGATGTCGAACAAGCAAGAGGGCAAAGTTAATATTGAGAAGGGCGACTTAGTCTTTATTACGACGACGCCGTCACATTCAATGGAAACGGTCGTTGCTAAGACTCGGGATATGATTTACCGGGCTGGTGCCGATGTCAAAGCCATTGCGGACGAAATGAACTCGTCAGGTCACGCGACAAAACGTGATTTGCAAATGATGATGAACTTGATGAAGCCGGATTACTTTATTCCAATTCAAGGTGAATACCGCTTATTGGACGCACACGCGGCGTTTGCAAAAGAAGTCGGCATTCCTGAAGACCACATCTTTATTGCTGCTAAGGGTGACCAACTCACGTACGATGGCGACAATATGCATTTGTCTGGTTCAATTGAAGTTGGCGATACCATGATTGATGGGATCGGTGTCGGTGACATTGGGAACATCGTGTTACGGGACCGGAAAATCTTATCTGAAGACGGAATTTTTGTTGCGGTTGTGACAATTGACCGGAAGAAGAAAAAGATTATTTCAACGCCAAAAATCACTTCCCGGGGTTTTGTGTACGTTAAGACGAGCAAAGACCTCATGCAAGAAAGTGCTGAACTGGTTAAAGAAACGGTTCAATCTAACTTGGACAACAAAGAGTTTGATTGGGGCCACTTAAAGCAAGCGGTTCGTGAAAAGTTGAATCACTACTTGTGGGATCAAACCAAGCGCCATCCCGTGATTTTGCCGGTTATCATGGAAGTCAACCAGCATCATCGGCGGCATAAAAAAGCAAAAACAACGGAAACTGAAACCGAAAAACAAGCTTAGTTAAAAGGTCGGGTTAGTTCCCGGCTTTTTTGCTAGAAAAAATTGACAGGGGGCTTACGAGTGTCATTAGCAGAAACCCGTATCGCAGCGGAAAAAGCAACCGCGACTGAAAAATGGTCTGAGGCGGCGAGTTTATGGGAAACGGTCTATCAAGCTGAACAGACAGTGGCCACCAATTTTCAGTTGGTGACGGCCTTAGTTGCTGATGAGCAATTTTTAGCAGCTAGTACCACTGCAGCAGAATTTGAACAGACGTACCTTGAAACGGATCAAGCGGCTGACCTGTACTTGACGGCGCTATTGAAGAGCCATCAGTTTATTCCGGCACATATCTTGCTCAACGCTCGGCAGGTGGGGCCGTGGACGCACAGTGCGCAGGATCAAATTCAAGTTGCAGAAGCTCAAGCTGAGCAGACTATGGCAACGACTTTGGACACGACGATGCGTCAGTTTTACCATTTATCCGATCAACCAGTCGGTGCCCAGACAGAACGATTACAGGCTGCTAAGCACCTGACTTACGGAAAATATTTAACGGCAGCTAAATTTTTATTAGTTGATCCGTTTTTGCATCAACTTTCACGAGTAGAAGTGCTCTATACGCTCCGTGCGATGGGAGTGCCTGACGAAGTGACGATGCAAACGTTTGATGAACAGCGGGTCACGGTCGTACCGGCAACCTTACCCGCAATGGGACAAGATGCAACTAGTTTGGCGGTACAACAAGTCTTAACGGAGATGATTGGGCAAGACGACCCGACACTATATGCAGGGCTCCAGGCGCTGTTATCTTTACAGCTGATGGTTCTCTACCCACAAATTGAGCGGGTTATTTTGGATGCAGAAGTGTGGGTCAATGTTTTTGTTGGGTTACAAACGGGCCAACTTTCTGAAAATGATAATCCACAAACTTCTCAAATCGTTGCGATACAACAAAAAATCCAGCAAATGATCCAAGATTTGCAAAAATAAGTGTAAGCAATAAGCTTTTGCTTACAAAAATTCATTTTTTTGGATAATATCTGTTTACAAATCCTAGCCGTCTATATATAATGTTTAAGGATTCCTAGTGATGGGTGCGTGATTTGGCCTTTTTACTGGGATGTAGTATAATATTAACTAAAGAATTGTCGGGGCAATTTTTGCCTTGGCGCAATTCTTGCGAAAATCACAGGAGGTTTCATTAATGGCAAAAGAACATTATGAAAGAACAAAACCCCATGTAAACATTGGTACTATTGGCCACGTTGACCATGGGAAAACAACTTTGACTGCTGCAATCACTAAGGTATTGGCTTCAAAGGGCTTAGCTAAAGAACAAGACTTCGCCTCAATCGATGCTGCACCTGAAGAACGTGAACGTGGTATTACTATCAACACTGCCCACGTTGAATATGAAACTGAAAAGCGTCATTACGCTCATATCGATGCCCCAGGACATGCTGACTACGTTAAGAACATGATCACTGGTGCCGCTCAAATGGACGGTGCTATCTTGGTTGTTGCCGCAACCGATGGTCCTATGCCACAAACGCGTGAACATATCCTTTTGGCTCGCCAAGTTGGTGTTGACTACATCGTTGTCTTCTTAAACAAGACTGATCTTGTTGACGATGACGAATTAGTTGACTTGGTTGAAATGGAAGTTCGTGAATTACTTTCAGAATACGATTTCCCTGGTGACGATATTCCTGTTGTTCGTGGTTCAGCTCTTAAAGCTCTTGAAGGCGACCCAGAACAAGAAAAGGTTATCTTACACTTAATGGATGTTGTTGATGAATATATCCCAACTCCAGTTCGTGATACTGAAAAGCCATTCTTGATGCCAGTTGAAGATGTCTTCTCAATCACTGGTCGTGGTACCGTTGCTTCTGGTCGTATTGACCGTGGGACTGTTAAAGTCGGTGACGAAGTTGAAATCGTCGGTTTACATGAAGACGTTTTGAAGTCAACTGTTACTGGTCTTGAAATGTTCCGTAAGACGCTTGACTTAGGTGAAGCCGGAGACAACATTGGTGCGTTATTACGTGGTGTTAACCGTGAACAAGTTGTTCGTGGCCAAGTTTTAGCTAAGCCAGGTTCGATCCAAACCCATAAGAAGTTCAAGGGTGAAGTTTATATCTTGAGCAAAGAAGAAGGTGGCCGTCATACGCCATTCTTCTCAAACTACCGTCCACAATTCTACTTCCACACCACTGATATCACTGGTGTTATCGAATTGCCAGATGGCGTTGAAATGGTTATGCCTGGTGACAACGTAACGTTCACTGTTGAATTAATCCAACCAGCCGCTATCGAAAAGGGAACTAAGTTCACTGTTCGTGAAGGTGGCCATACTGTTGGTGCCGGTGTCGTTTCTGAAATTGATGACTAATCTCTAACTGATTTTCATTGATTCACTTTAAGAGACTTGGAAGCTTGCTTCCGAGTCTCTTTTTTTAAGAAAGTTCACAATAAAACGCCTAAGCATACGCTTTTTTGGCTGATTTGGTTTACTTTATGGAATTGATAGGTTAAAATTGACAAGTATGCAATTGACATGAATTGTTGAAAATATTAATGTTTCGGAGGGAATACAATGGCTGCAAAGTGGGAAAAGAAGGAAGGCAACCAAGGCGAATTAACGTTCGAAATTGGTGCCGATAAGATCAAAGAAGGTATTGATAAAGCCTTCCAACAGACTAAAAAGAATTTAAACGTTCCTGGATTCCGTAAGGGTAAGGTTCCACGTCAAATCTTTAATCAAATGTATGGTGAAGAAGCACTTTACCAAGATGCATTGAACATCGTGCTCCCAGAAGCATATGAACAAGCTATCAAAGATACTGAAATCGAACCAGTTGATCAACCTAAGATCGATGTTGACAGCATGGAAAAGGGTCAACCTTGGGTATTAAAAGCCGTTGTTACGGTTAAGCCTGAAGTTAAACTTGGCGAATACAAGGGCCTTAGTGTAACGCGTCAGAACACTCGTGTTTACGCTAAAGACGTTGATGCCGAATTAGAATCACGTCGCGAAAAGCAAGCTGAATTGGTTCTTAAAGAAGACCAACCAGCTGCTAAGGGCGACACGGTTGTTATTGACTTCAAAGGTTTCGTCGATGGCGAACCATTTGAAGGCGGCGAATCAGAAAACTACTCCCTTGAATTGGGTTCAAACTCATTCATCCCTGGCTTCGAAGACCAATTAGTTGGTGTTAAAGCTGGCGAAGAAACTGAAGTTAAGGTAACTTTCCCTAAAGATTACCAAGCTGAAGACTTACAAGACAAGGAAGCTACTTTCAAGGTTACGGTTCACGAAGTTAAGACTAAGGAACTCCCTGAATTAGACGACGAATTTGCAAAGGACGTTGACGAAGACGTTGACACCCTTGAAGAATTAAAAGCTAAGATCAAGGACGAACTTAAGGACCAAAAGGAAAAGGCTGCCCATGATGCAATTGAAGACGAAGCTTTAAACCAAGCCGTTGACAATGCTGAAATCCAAGCTATTCCTGATGCCATGAAGGAAGACGATATTCATCGTCAAATGGACCAATACTTGGCTAACATGCAACAACAAGGTATCGATCCTAAGACTTACTACAAGTTAACTGGTACTTCTGAAGATGACTTGCACAAGCAATTTGCTGCTGATGCAGACCACCGTGTAAAGACTAACTTGGTCTTAGAAGCAGTTGTCGAAGCTGAAAACATCAAACCTTCTAAGGATGAACTTGATGCCGAAGTTAAAGACTTAGCTGGCCAATACAACATGGAAGAAAGTGCCGTTCGCGGTGCCTTAACTGATGACATGTTGTCACATGACATTGCCATTCGCCAAGCCGTTGACTTGATCAGCGACTCAGCAAAGCAAAATGCCAAGGCTGACGATAAAAAAGAAGACAGCAAAGACTAATTTTTAAAAATTAGATCGTGATTGTTTGTCACGAAGGTCTGAGTGCTTACAAAGTGCTCAGGCCTTTTTTTGCGGACAATTGCGAAGTAGCGGGTAAGCTGGAAACACCTTGTCCTACGACGCGCTTAAAAGCATTTTGAGCGTTAGTCTGGGAATCACTCCGGCAAAGGTTGGTTCACTTATATCGGTAACTTTATGAACAAATCGTTTCTGATTTTCAGGGGACCATGTTATAGTAATGAACGAAGCAATCGGGGCAACGCTGGTTTTGACCCCGGTTTTCTGTTATGATTAATCCATGTAAGTACACATCGATGAGGTGAGAATGAATGTTTGAAAATACCGAGACAAACGGTCCTGTTAACTGTTCATTTTGTGGTAAATCACAAGATCAAGTTAAAAAGATTGTGGCTGGCCCCGGCGTTTATATCTGTAATGAATGTATCGATTTATGCAAGGAAATTATCGATGAAGAGTTTAGTGAAGAACGCTCACACGAATTAACAGATATCCCAACGCCAAAGGAAATTGTAGACGAATTGGACCAATATGTTATCGGTCAAAACGAAGCCAAGCGGACATTGTCCGTTGCGGTTTATAACCACTACAAGCGTGTTAAAGCGATGACTGACGATGAAGGTCAGAATGATGATGGTCCTGAGTTACAAAAGAGTAACATCAGTTTAGTTGGACCAACTGGTTCTGGGAAGACTTTCTTAGCCCAAAGCTTGGCACGGATTCTAGACGTACCGTTCGCCATTGCGGATGCTACCACGTTGACCGAAGCTGGTTACGTTGGTGAAGACGTTGAAAACATTTTATTAAAGCTATTACAAAATGCGGATTACGACGTTGAACGTGCCGAAAAAGGCATTATCTATATTGATGAAATTGATAAGATCGCTAAGAAGAGCGAAAACGTTTCGATTACCAGAGACGTTTCTGGTGAAGGCGTGCAACAAGCCCTTTTGAAGATCTTGGAAGGTACGATTGCTAACGTTCCGCCGCAGGGTGGTCGTAAGCATCCGCAACAAGAATTCATCCAGATCGATACGACCAACATCTTATTTATCGTTGGTGGTGCGTTTGACGGTATCGAAGAGATCGTTAAACGGCGCTTAGGCGATAAGACGATTGGTTTTGGGACTGATACCGATGGTAAGAACGCCGTCTTAGATGATTCTAAGAGTTTGATGCAACAAGTTGTCCCCGAAGATCTTTTACAATTTGGGTTAATTCCTGAATTTATCGGTCGGTTACCAATTTTAACCGCCCTAGAACGGTTGACGGAAGACGATTTGGTCCGCATCTTAACTGAACCAAAGAACGCGCTTGTTAAGCAGTATCAACGTTTAATCGCATTAGATAATGCGGAACTTGACTTCAAGAAGGACGCCTTACGTGCCATTGCGCAAGAAGCTTTAGCCCGTAACACTGGTGCTCGTGGCTTACGTTCAATCATTGAAGACACGATGCGTGATATCATGTTTGATATTCCAAGTCGTGAAGACGTTAAGAAAGTGATTATCACCCGGGATACGGTTGAAAATCACGCTGAGCCTGAATTGGTCTTAGAAGATCAAAAGGCCTCATAAATTCATTGATTTTTTAACACAGATTAAATAATTGTTCAGGACCGCGGTGCGTCAGCATTCGCGGTCCTGACTGCTGTTTAGCGCCTATTTTAACTAGCGGTGAATTTGAGCGGATGACCAGCGACGCTTACTAGAAGTGTGTTAAAATAGGACCAGATTATCAGATAAGGGAGTTATTTTGATGGAAGTGCATAACGTTGAACTTGTTATGAGCGCAGTAGCGCCAAGTCAGTACCCAACGACCGGTTTTCCGGAGGTTGCATTAGCGGGGCGCTCTAACGTGGGGAAATCATCACTGATTAACGTGTTGATCAACCGCAATAGCTATGCGCGGACGTCGAGTCAGCCTGGTAAGACCCAAACCTTGAACTTTTATAAAGTTGAAGAACAGCTGTACTTTGTCGACGTACCGGGCTACGGCTATGCGAAGGTGTCTAAGAAGGACCGCGAAAAGTGGGGCCAAATGATTGAGACCTACCTGACTAGCCGTGATACGCTTCGAGGAGTGGTTATTCTGGTTGATGCGCGGCACGCACCAACTAAGGATGACGTCGCAATGTATGAATGGATGCGGTATTACAAGATGCCGTTATTAGTGGTCGCCACTAAGAGTGATAAAATTCCACGGGGCAAGTGGAACAAACAAGAGAGTTTGATTAAAAAAACGCTTAATTTCCAAGCCGACGACGACTTTATTGCCTTTTCAGCAAAAACTAAAGCGGGTAAGGATGCCGTTTGGCAATGGATTGAAGCACATACTGTAGGAGGCCACTAGTTTGGAATTTAATGAATATCAATCATTAGCAAATCGGACGTTGTACGGTAACGAACAAGTTTTAACGAACTTGTCGTTAGGGTTGGCCTCCGAAACCGGTCAAGTCGTGGACTTAGTTAAGAAGTACACCTTCCACGGCGATCGGTTAAATAAGGATCAATTAACGAAGCAGATGGGTGACGTCTTATGGTACTTGTCACAAGTTGCCGAATGGGCAGATATTCCATTTGACGAGGTTGCTAAGCAAAACATTACTAAGTTAAACCATAAGTATCCGAATGGTAAGCCGGCCAAGTAATCGCTAGTTAACTATGATTCAAACGAAGAAGCACTCGCCATAACCTAATTGGGTCGTGGCGGGTGTTTTTTTGTTGTCAGTCGGACTTAACCCCTTGCCTTCAAGTGAACTTTAAGGGTTACAGTAACCATATGAATTAAACACATGGTTTATCTAGGAGGAATTTCAAATGAACATTAAAGAAGCTAGTCAACAAACTGGCGTTTCGTCCGCTGCAATTCGCTATTATGAAAAAGAAGGATTAATTCCAGCGATTGACCGGACCGAAGTCGGCAATCGAGATATTGATGATCGAATCTTACGCCGGATTCGGTTCGTGACTCAGATGCGGTCGGCGGGGATGAGTATTGAAAATTTACGGCGCTACATTCAACTGTTCGATGCGCAAGAAGATAATACTAAGGAACAACGGGCCTTACTACAAGAACAGTTAGCCGTCATGGAAGAAAAGCGCGATGACTTACAAGCCGCCATTGACCATTTAAACTATAAGCTAGCGCATTTTGACGACCATATGGCGACCACGGAAGCCGAATTACGGGCGTTAGAAGCACAACATCAATCTGAACGAGACTCACAGCAATAAAATCAAGCGTATTTGGGAGGCTGATTCTCAAATACGTTTTTTTGTAAAAAGCGTAAAAACATGCTACTTTTAGAAGAAGACCGACAGATAAGGGTTACAAGTGAGGAATAGCTATGATTAAAACGATTTTAGTCGATGATAGCCCGTTGATTACGAGCGGACTACAAATTATTTTGGACAGTGATCCGGATTTGACAGTCACAAAAGTCTTTGATAATGCCCCGGCAGCGATTGCATATTGTGATCAGCATCCCGTTGATGTGGTGTTGATGGACGTAAGAATGCCGGGGATGAGCGGCGTAACGGCTACTAAGACGCTCGTTCAAAATTTAGGTATAAAAGTATTGATCCTAACGACTTTTGATGAAGATGACGATATAGTTACTGGTATTCAAAATGGCGCAGCGGGCTATTTATTGAAGACCACCCCGGCGGATCAGATTATTGCGGGCATTAAGGCGGTTGCGAATAATCAGAGTATTTTATCCAAGCCCGTGATGACAAAGGCAGCTGCACAATTGGTGACGAAAAAGCCCACTGCTGATTTGTCGGCTTTGACGGCGCGGGAGCAAGAAATCACGCAATTAGTTGCTCAGGGACTTACCAATAAAGAAATTGCACAGACGCTTTTTTTAAGTGAAGGAACCGTTAATAATAACTTATCGACAATCTTACATAAGTTGGCGTTAAATCACCGGACGCAATTAGCCATCTATTATTTGACCGGGGGCAGGGCTAAATGTTATTGACGCGCTTTATTCTTAACGGTGCGGGACTAGTTGCTTTGGTTGGTTATGCCGTCGTAGCACAGTCAGACGTGGCGCTTGCGATTGCCATTGCTAGTCTGTTAGTCCTGCTCAGTGCTTTTTTTGTGATGGCAAGTTTGCCTCAAACGCGCTGGTGGTTGACACTTGGGCAGCTTATTTTGGTGATAATGGCCGCGCTAAGAGATCCTGCGATATGGTTTACATTGCCATTGGTTATTTGGAACGGCGTTGCAGCTGAATCGTTTGAATGGTGGACGTTGGTTGCGTTTGGTAGTGCCTTACTGGTTGGCGGTTGGCAGCTCAGTCAGTTACCAGTAGCGGGTTGGTATGTAGGTTGGTGTTTATTTTTAGTGGCACTAACTTGGGCGTTTCAACGTCAGGAACAGCGCCACCTGCAACTGTTAAAAACGACTGATCAAATGCGACGGGAACGTAATCACTACGCTACGCTCTTCCAACAAGGGGTCGATAATGCGAATGTACGTGAAAGTCAGGCCGCCGCGATTGAACGGCAGCGGCTTGTTCATGAAATTCATGATCAATTAGGGCATCAGTTAACCGGGAGTTTGATGCAACTTCAAGCGGCAAAAATCAGTTACCGAACTGATCCTAAACAGGGCGAAGTTTTGTTGGATCACGCAACAGCAATCGTTCGTCAGGGTATTACCGATATTCGCCAGATTTTGCATACCGAACAACTTGCACAAGAGACTGTAAACGTTGAGCGGTTGAAGGGCCAGCTGCAACAATTTGCCGATCAGTACCATTTCAAGACGCAATTTTTGTATAGTGGTGAACTGAGCGTTATCACAGCATTACAGTGGCGTGTGTTTGCGGCTAACTTGCAAGAAAGCTTAACCAATACGTTAAAATATAGCCAAGCTAGTAACGTGGTTGTTACGGTGCGCGTTTACCCGACGTTTATTCGGCTAACAGTTCAAAACGACGGGCAAGCAGCGCCTAACTATCAAACGGGACTTGGACTAACGGGAATGGCGGAGCGAACGGCTAACTTAGGCGGTCAGCTATTGGTCGATGGTCAGACCGGTTTCACGGTGACAACTAATTTACCACGTGAAAATCATGAGAAATCTCATGGGTCATAAATGAGGAATTGCACTGGGTGGCAATTCCATTTTTTTATACAATGGTTTTATCAATTAGAGACGAGGGGGTCTAACTATGGCAGCGAGTTTATTAGATGGTTTAGTTGTCAAAGGTTTAACGAAACGTTTTGGGACCAAGGTAGCGGTAGATGATGTTAGTTTTGATGTTGCACCGGGAAAAATTTTAGGGCTGTTAGGACCAAATGGTGCTGGTAAAACGACCACGATCAGTATGATTACCGGATTATTAAATAAAACTAGTGGCAGTGTGACGTTATTCGGTGAGCCGCTGACGCCAACGAATACGGCGTTACGACGACGCTTTGGGGTCGTTCCACAAGATTTAGCGTTATTTGATGATTTGTCGGCCGCGGAAAATGTGCGCTACTTTGGTGGGCTGTACGGATTACGTGGTACGGCGTTAAAAGCTGGGGTTGACCGCGCCCTTGCAGTCGTTGGCCTCAGTGAGCATCAGAATCAGCGACCAGCCACTTTTTCTGGTGGGATGCAGCGACGGTTAAACATTGCCATGGCGCTTGTCCACCAGCCGGAACTGATCTTTATGGATGAACCGACCGTTGGGATTGATCCGCAGTCTCGTAATTACATCCTAACGGCAATTGAAAAGATGCGAGCGCAGGGGATGACGGTTGTTTATACCAGTCACTATATGGAGGAGGTAGAACGATTAGCCGATAAAATTGTGATTATTGATCATGGCAAGGTGATTGTTCAAGGGACCGAAGCCGAATTAGTTAACTTGGTGACGGCGGCTAAGCAAGTCTCAATTACGGTTGCTGAGCCCAAGTTGGTCGACGTGACCCCACTACTTGCAATTGCGGGTGTTCAACAGGCCACAGTTCAGGGGCAGGAGTTACAGCTAGTAACGGCGGTTGAAAGCAATCCCCTAAACCAAGTTCTGATGACGCTCATTGATCAAGGGGTCACTGTTGATCAGGTGGACCAACCGCAGATTGACTTAGAAACGGTCTTCTTGAATTTGACGGGCCGAAACTTAAGGGATTAGGGGTGACATCATGATTGGAACCATTATTAAACGTGTATTCGTACAGGATTTACGAAACCGTTCGAATTACGTCTATTTTCTAATTTTACCAGTTAGTTTGATGGTCATCTTAGGTCTCGTGTTGCAAGGAACGTTTGCGACTCAGTTAGATTCTAAAGTTGCGCCGGTCCACGTCCAGTACGTAGTAGACCACTCACAACAGGCGCAATTATTCGATAAAATGGTTAAACATGCAGATATCGCACACTTAGATTTTAAAAGTCAGCGTGATTTAGCACAAGCCAAAAACGTAGTGCGTACGCAGTCGAATACGGCGCTCGTTCAATTTGGGACGACCGTAACGGTTCAGACAGCGAAGGGACTCAACGATTATCAAACGATTCTGTTAAAAAGCAGTCTAGCAGCAATTTTTCGACAAATGGGTTTGGTCCAAACGGCAATTCATTATCGCGGTAGGCTAGCGACCGTATCAACAAAAAAATTGGTGAAAATCAACCACGTGCAAGCCCACCAGTCCGCAACGTCTTTCCAGTACTACGCGTTAGCGATGATGGGGATGTTTATGTTGTATTTCTCAGAAATTGGGCTGGATATGTTTGGCAAGGCTCGGCGGCAAAAAACGTTAGCTAGGGAGCTACTGACACCTGTGACCCGTGGAAAGTTACTCAATGCAACGGTGGGTGGTCATTTGTTATTCGGGTTGCTTGTCATTGGGGTTTTGATGGGAATCACGACTGGTTTATTTAAGATGCCATGGTCGCGAGCGCTTGGATTTACCTTGATCAATTTCAGCGGACTGATGGCGCTTTTCTTAATTATCGGATTATTGATGGATACAATTAATAGTCAGGTTGGTAGTGGCATCGTTCAAATTGTTATTCAGTTAGTTGCCTTTTTGGGTGGGGGCTATTTTCCAACGTCTAGTACGATGATGCAATTTTCACCCCTAGGTTGGATTATGGGTCCCATGCGTTCAGCGTTGTGGACGACCAATTCACTGGATTGGTCAGGAACCGCGTTAAATTTTGGCTTGGCGTTTGGACTGTTGATCATCGTAAACTGGATTATTCGTCGTCGGGAGGTGTTTTAATGCAAGCAATTTTGTGGTTAGTCAAAGAGCGAATTATTATTTGGAAGAATCATCCTTGGCAAGTGTTGTTCTTATTAGCAGTGCCGTTTTTAAGCGTTGTCTTGTATTTATACACCTCGACGGGGACCAGTCAGGATAATTTAACACTAGGCGTTGTTGATCATGATCGGACAGCAACTAGTCATTTATTAGTCCAAGGGATGCGTCGGCGAACGACTGTGAAAATGTTGACCCATAAGCAAGAAGCAAAGGCGCTATCACAACAAAACGTGATGGCGATTGTGACCATTCCAACTGATTATCAGCAACGGATGGACAAGGGCGAACGGCCAGCGTTAACTTTGCGGGCTTTGCAGCAAGGAACGCTCATTAACAATTTGCGGGACTCGGTAACAGCATCTGTAACGGATACCTTACAAGTACGCGGGTTGGCAACCAGCTCAGTGCCAATCAAACAAGTTGGGGCGTACTTAGAGACGCATACGCCCCAACTCAAATTTAGGCAAATTGATCAGCACGTGGCGGCACATACTTTGACGCTCCAAATCATCGGCTTCCTACTCATGATGATGCTGTACCAAGCTAACACGTTTGGAACACGGAGTTTGCAGCTAGAGCGCCGTAACAAGATTTATCAACGAACGATGTTAACGCCCATAAGTCCCGCAAGTTACTTTGGTGGAACGGCGTTGTTTGGGCTGTTAGCAATGCTCGTTGAGGTGGTCTTAACGGTGATTGTGATGGTGGGTATTTTTAAAATCTCGATTGGCATGCCGGTTTTGACACTCATGGGAATCCTGCTATGGTTCGGCGTTTTAGCGGTGCTATGGTCCTTAGCGGTTGGCGTCCTAGCCAATAGTTCGGGGTTAGCGAGTGGTCTGCAAATCTTGTTGATTACGCTGTCGAGTTTATTGTCCGGCGCTTTGATCCCAATTTCGGTAATGCCGACAGTGATGCAGCGTGTCGCCATGATAACACCGCAATATTGGTTGTTGCAGGCACTGACCCAGCTTCAGATGGGGATGGTGACCGGAAAGTTTTGGGGGAGCTTGGCAATGGTCGGGTTATTTAGCCTCCTATGCTTTAGTTTGGCGATTTTTGGGTTCATGCGGCGGCAACGACAAGAGATTTTTGACTAACTATTTGTAAGCATTCCAATTGCATTCGGTCGCCGTCTGCGCTATAGTAATAATTGTAAACAAGTTGTGTACAATCTATTAAGTGAGCGAGAAAGGGTGCTGTATGATGAAGATTAACATTAAAGATGACGCACAAACGTATTTGGCTGACAAAATTCCAGCGGGGAGTCGGGTAATTTTAACCGTTGATGATGGTTCTAATAAATATTCGAGCCTGGGTGGAAGCTGTGCGATTGGCAATAAGTTCCAGTTGGTTATCTTGAAAGATGCTGATCCCGCATACACGACGGTGCTTGAAAATAACGCGGGCTATGATATGGCGACTACGCCCGCTGACGAGACTTTCTTAGGCAACGGCCTAAATATCTCACGTTGGCACAACGCTTTAGCCTTAAAGGACGATAGTGGCATGTTAGACGGTGCATTATCCGTTGTTGACTGGCGAAACGTGACACCAGAGACGGAAGCTGAACGGCGTGAAAAGATGGAAACACTCGGAACTAAAATTTGTTAATCATAATTAAATCAATATTAAACAACCTTCAGAGAAAATTTCTGAAGGTTGTTTTTGTATTGATAACAAAAGGTTGAAAAGCGAGGCGAAAGACCGTCCTTTGTCTGCAACTGACCCCAAGGCCCACTGATTCTGCCGGTGAAGCGCCGTAATGAAAAACGAGCCCAAGACCTAGTCAGGTCTTCAGCTCGTTGCGGTAAATTTATTTGTTGTCGGCGTCTTTTTTGGCGGTTGGCTTAGTGGTTGTGCGCTTCGCGTGTTCGTCGATGGTTTCTTGGACGGCTTTCGTCGTTAATTTGTCTTTGTCATCGGGACCAATCGCAAACTTGTCGAACAGTTTGTCGAGGTTATCTTGACGTTGTACTTTTAAACTCATACAATCATTCCTTTCGCTTACCGCTTATCATAGCAAATTTTGGTTTGTTTGTCAGTTATTCGTCTTTTGTGCATAAAAAGGCCCCCAAAAGCTGTATAAATGGTTAATTTATGTATAAAATAAAGAATTTATCAAAAATACTTGCATAAATAATCATATGCGTCTATACTTTACTCTTGTAAATTAAAGCAAAGGAGAACGCTTATGAAAAAAAGATTTGGGTTGTTATTAGCTATTATTGTTGCCCTGTTCATGACGGTGGTTCCTCTGTCCACCCAACATGCCCAGGCGGCGGATAATTCATTAGAGAAGATTCAAAAGAAGGGGGTCCTCGTCATGGGGACTTCGCCCGATTACCCGCCGTATGAATTTCAAGCGACGGTCAACGGTAAGAGTACCGTTGTCGGGATGGATGTTCAGATTGGGAAAAAGGTTGCCAAGGATTTAGGGGTTAAGTTAAAGATTAAGTCCATGTCCTTTGATTCCTTATTAGTTGCCCTTCAAACTGGGAAAATCGATATGATTATTTCCGGGATGAACCCAACGCCTGCACGTCGTAAGAACGTTGATTTCACCCACGTTTATTATCAGGGTGGTTATGACATTGTTATCAATAAGACTGACAAAGCCAAGTACAAGAACAAGGATTCTTTCAAGGGTGGTACGTTAGGTGCCCAAACCGGGACGACCCAATACAACGCCGTTAAGAAGCAAACCAAGAATACGGCAAGTAAAGGGATGACCTCCCAATCTGACTTGATCTTAGCCTTACAAAGTCATAAGTTGGACGGGGTTGCGATGGAAAAACCATCCGCTGAAGCTTACGTTTCTAACAATAAAAACTTAGCTGCGATTCCGAGTGACTTCAATATGAGTTCCGACGCAACGAGTTCTGCAATTGCGTTCCGGAAAGGTTCAACTAGCTTAGTAAACAAGGTCAACAAGTCAGTTGATCAAATTAAGAAGGAAAACCTCGTTAAAAAGCAATATTTACCGGTTGCCGGTAAGTATCTGAAAACCAATACGGTTAACACGTCAATGGGTCACTACTGGCAAGCATTCGCAACCGGGGTTGAATATACCTTGATTATTACCGTATGTTCCGTCTTCTTTGGTTTCATTATTGGGATTTTATTAGCCCTTGCACGGACCGCCAAAGGAAACATCTTCAAGACGGCATTACGGTGGGTATCAACGGCCTACGTTGAATTCATTCGTGGGACGCCGATGATGGTTCAAGTGATGTTCGTTTACTTCGGATTAGGCCTCTTCGTCAACTTACCAGCGTTAACTTCTGGGATCATTGCAATTTCACTGAACTCAGGGGCGTACGTAGCTGAATACATTCGTGGTGGGATCAATTCCGTTAATATTGGTCAAACCGAAGCAGCTCGTAGTTTGGGGATGTCAAATGGCGCAACGATGCGCTACGTGGTCTTACCACAAGCATTGAAGAACATTTGGCCGTCATTGGGTAACGAATTTATTACCTTGATTAAGGATAGTTCAATCGTGTCGATCATCGGGGTTACTGAATTGATTTATCAAAGTAACATCGTCCGGTCTGACACTTACCGTGGGGTAGCGCCAATTGTTGTGATTATGGTGTTATACTTCATCTTAACCTTCACGGCGTCACGGATCTTGAACTACTTCGAAAGGAAGATGCAGCATGACTAAACCAGTGATTGAAGTTGAATCGCTCGCCAAAAGCTTTGGTGATAATGAAGTTTTAAAAGATATTACGGAAAAAGTTGAACCCGGACAGGTGATCGTTGTGATTGGGCCTTCTGGTGGTGGGAAGAGTACCTTTATTCGGTGCTTGAACTTGCTTGAAACGCCTACAGCTGGGAAAGTCGCTTTTGAAGGCCAAGACTTAACGACTTTGGATCAAAAGAGCGTGAACAAGTTACGGGAAAAAATGGGCATGGTGTTCCAAGGCTTTAATTTATTCCCTAACATGACGGTCTTGGAAAACATCAAGTTGGCACCAATGAAAGTTAAAAGTGTCGACGATGCGGCTGCCACCAAACGGGCTCATGAATTATTGAAACGGGTCGGTTTAGATGATCATGCCGATTCATTTCCAAGTAGTTTGTCCGGTGGGCAAGCACAACGGGTGGCCATTGCCCGTGCGTTAGCAATGGACCCTAAAGTGATGTTGTTTGACGAACCAACGTCTGCGTTAGACCCTGAAATGGTTGGCGAAGTGCTGAACATTATGCAGGAACTAGCTAAAGACGGGATGACGATGGTCGTTGTGACCCATGAAATGGGCTTTGCCAAGGAAGTTGCTGACCGTATCTGGTTTATGGCGGACGGTTACATTCAAGAAAACAATACGCCGGATCAATTCTTTGCACATCCAGAAACGGAACGTGCTAAGGACTTTTTATCAAAGATTTTAATGTAATTTATAACAACCCAGGCCTATTTTTATAGGTGTTTACGCGGTGGCATTTCACGGATAAATTCGTGTCATGCGGCCGCGTTTTTTTGCCCTAAATTAAAAAAATCAACATTTTTATAAAAACGGGCGGATTGTTTGAGCCGTCTATGTTCAGGCGGTATACTAGTAATGCTAAATTAAAGTGAGAGGACGGCGCGTTATGGCTTCAGCACACATTGAACATAAGCTAGCACTACTGCCAGATTTGCCTGGTTGTTACCTGATGAAAAACCTGAATAGTCAGATTATTTACGTGGGTAAAGCTAAGAATTTAAAAAACCGGGTGCGGTCATACTTTAAGAGTAGCCACACTGGGAAAACCGCGCGCTTAGTTTCAGAAATTGCGGACTTTGAATTTATCGTGACGTCGACCGATAAGGAAGCCTTTTTGTTAGAAATTACGCTGATTCAAAAGCATCAGCCGTATTTCAACATCAAGCTAAAAAAGGGGACCGGCTATCCTTACATTAAAATCACTAATGAACGTGATCCCCAAATCTTAATCGTGAGTGATGTCCGTAAAGACGGGGGCTATTACTTCGGTCCTTATCCTAACGTTTATGCGGCTCAGGAGACGGTTAACTTTATTCAAAAGGTTTACCCGTTACGACGCTGCAACGGCTTTCAAGGGCGTCCGTGCCTGTATTACCATATGGGCCAGTGCTTGGGTGCGTGCTTCAAGACGGTTCCCGAAGAACAGTACGACGCGCAGATTCAGCGGATTAAGTCATTTTTAAACGGTCACGTCGAACGGGTCAAAAAGCAACTGACGAAGCGCATGGAAAAGGCGTCGGCGGAATTAGAGTTTGAACGGGCCGGAGAATTACGTGACCAGTTGACGTACATTGAAATGACCGTTGAAAAGCAAAAAATCATTTCAAATGACAACACGCCGCGGGACCTATTCAACTTTTACATGGATAAGGGTTGGTTATCGATTCAGGTCTTCTTTATCCGGCAAGCCCGGTTGATGAAACGTGAAAAGCGGTTGTTCCCAGTTGTTTCAACGGCAACCGAAGAAATGACCAGTTTTATTTTGCAATTTTACAATCGTAAAAATAACGTTTTACCACGCGAAGTTTTAGTCCCAAGTGGGTTGGATAAGGACGTGCTAAGTGACATTTTAGGCATTCCCGTCCGAACGCCACAACGGGGGCAGAAGCGCGATTTGTTAGACATGGCGCATAAAAATGCCCGGATTATTTTAGAAGAAAAGTTCCGATTGTTGGAATTGGATGAACGGAAGACGACCGGGGCCATGAAGGAAATTACCGATGCACTTGGCATTCCGGAAGGTCATAAGATCGAAGCGTTTGACCATTCGCATATTCAAGGGGCCGACTTAGTCTCCGCCATGGTCGTCTTCACGGATGGGCAGCCTAATAAGAAGTTGTACCGGAAGTATAAGTTACGGACAGTTGACCATGCCGATGAAGCGGCGTCCACGCGTGAAGTGATTCGGCGACGGTATACCCGATTGTTGAAGGAACACGCAAACTTACCCGACCTGATCTTGATGGATGGGGGTGACATTCAGTTGGATGCCGCCAAGGAGGTGTTGGAAAATGAGTTGGGAATTGATACGCCGGTTGCGGCGATGGTCAAAAATGAGCATCATAAGACAGCCGATTTATTGAAATCCGCCGGGGATGCGCACCTGAACCTTGATCCGAAGAGCCAGGGCTTTTACTTACTACAACGGATTCAAGATGAAGTCCACCGGTTTGCGATTACCTTCCACCGGCAAGTCCACACGAAGCATTCGTTGAGTTCGCGATTAGATGAAATCCCAGGGGTTGGGCCAAAGACGCGGAATAAATTGTTGCGGAAATTTGGCTCGATGACGAAGATTGCCGCTGCGCCAATTGAAGATATTCAAAAACTCGGCATTGCCAAAAACGTGGCGCAAACCATTAAGTTTTCACTGGCTGGGGCTGGCGTGACACCAAAACATTATCAGAAGGGTGCCACATAAACGGAAAAATTAGACGCATTAGATATATTGAGCATTACCAAGCTGCTTTGTCGGGCTGTTTGGTAATGCTTTTTTTAATGGGTGTTTTTTATGTTTATAGATCAATTAGTAATGATTCATTTAACTTTAGTAAGAAGTCCTAAATCTTTGAAGCTCGGTGCACGGGTGACTAACAAGGCGTGGCATAATAACTGATAAAGTCTTAGAACTGGCGCTCTTAGCCAGTAAACCTTAAGAGAAAGCTTGCGTATCACCATGACTAAGTCCCTTACATCCCGGCAATTTTCAATCGGCCTGACGTTACTGGCAGTTTTACCCCCGATTGGAATTGGCTGGTTTATCTATTTAAGCCGTTGGCAGTGGCTAACCTTATTTAGGCAACCAAAGACGATTCGGCACGACCACGTCTTGCTATTTATTTTATGGCTAATCGGGATTACTAGCGTGAATCTTTTACGATCACCTTGGCGGCAACCGGCCGTTTTATCAGGATTACTGCTAATTATTTTATTAAATCTATGGTTACTGTGCCGGCAATCTGCCCAGCTTTTATCCTGGTCGCAAATTTGCCATTACTTGGTCTGCTTTGGAGGATACTTGACGGTTAGCGGGAATATCTTCCACTGGCTGAATCGCTTGCAACTTTTACCAGTTTGGTTGAAGTTTCTAACTGGTGATCTGCTGTGGGGGTACGCGGCTAACGCTGACCGTTTATTTGGGTCAGCCGACAATCCGAATGATGCCTGTTGCATACTATTGATTGCTTTGGCAGTTGCACTAGCTCAAATAAGTTTACGGCTCAGCTCAAACGCTTGGCGGAGTTGGGGCGTTATTGCCTTACTTATGATTGGTATTTATCAGACGCAATCACGGACGGGATTACTATTAATGTTACTAATGGTCTTAGGGACCAGCTTTTATTTAAATTGGCGCCGTAGCTTATGGTTAACCGGATTGATTGGCAGTATTAGTTGGTTTGCGCTCACGTGGTCGCCACGCAGTTATTCTTGGGCAACCGGTTGGACGTCTCGATTAACGATTTGGCATCATAGCCTACAAGTTTTTGCAAAAGCCCCTTGGCTGGGCGTTTCATACTTTGGTTTTGCGCCCCAATATTTAAATTTAACTGGCCATTACGTACCCCATGCGCATGATATTTTTATAATGGTCCTAGCTTCCTTCGGTTTATTAGGTGGCCTCGGCTTGCTCAGCTTGATCGTTGCGAATGGCTGGCGATTGACTCGACAGTGGCAGCCCACGCTACCAGACCGACGCTACTTTGTGTTAATTTTAGCCGTTATTTTGGCGTATGGTGTTAGTGACTTTGTACTGTCATCTCCACAAGTGTTAATGATCATCTTACTTGTCATGGCCCATTGGTGGCACGTTCAACAGGCTATTTCGATTAAGACTGACTCATAAACAGCAAATATCAGTGTTAGGATTACCGTCGCAACAGGGCGAATCAATTATTTTGAACGTTTAATCCTTAGGTATAAAAAAACGTTTGTAGTGACCATCAGTATCATGGACGCTACAAACGTTTTTTATAGACTGGGAAAATCATTTACCGGGTATTGCCATCCCAAGTTAAGTTACCATGTAAGTCCTGTGTCATTAAGATAAAGCCGCGAAGTGAAGTATCTTTGGGCTGCTTCTTCCAAGCCTTGAGTGCCGCATTGTCCTTAGCAAGCGGGGTTCCCCGGAACATTGCGATGTTGGCTTCACCCATGCCCGCCGCAAGTTGTTTGACTTGTTTAGTGGAGAGGTGGTTGTCGTCACGGGTCTCGTATAGCTGACTAAGGGCGGCGTTATAGCCGGATGCATAAAGGACGTCGTGATCGTACTTTTTATAAGTCTTGGCAGCCTTAGCGCTCTGATGCTGCTTAATGTAGTCGGCGACCTTTAAACGGGTTGCGTGATAAGTTGCGTGCCCGTTATCTTGGTTGATTTTTAACGTGCCGTAGTAGTGTGGGCCAATGATAAGCGCACCACTCGCAATGTCGGTCAAAGACTGACCGTTGACCGTCTGGTTTTTAATACTCTGCGCGTGAATGTGGCCCGTCAGCGATAGCTTGATGTTGGCCTTGCTGAAAACGTCACGGACTTGATCCGCGTAGCCAATCGTGTAATCTTGATGAATCATCGTGTGGTCCATCGTATTGTGATGGAGGACAGGAATCAGTGTTGCGCCTTGTTTGCGCGCTTCCTTGCCAACTTTAGCGACCCAGTTCAAAGTACCATCGGTCAGGCCACCACCGACCGTGGAGCTGCCTTGTTGGTAGTTTCCTTTGTAGATAGCTGAGTTGAGCATCAAGAACCACGTCTTTTTACTTGGCTTAACGAGGTAAGCTAGTGAATCGGGGTCGGTCTTGGCTGCCTGACCGTACCCCGCCTTTTTGTAAATTTGTTTAAACTGTTCGGGGCTGACCCCGTCAACTTCGTACTGGTGTTTTCCCTTGAAGCTGCGTGCGATGGGATTATTGATATCGTGGTTGCCAGGAACGACGTAGACGCGAATTTTAGCGGCGGTCAGCCGTTTTAGTTGTTTAGCCACGTATTCGTGACTCGCTTTTTCACCGTTATTGGTAATGTCACCACTAACGATAACGACGTCCGGTTTGGTCTTTAACGCTTGCGCGATGAACGCACGGAAGATGGTCGCGCTGTATTTAAGGTTGGCGCCACCGTCGTTACTAGCGTAAGTGGTGAACGAGGGGCCGTTGTCGTGTAACTTAGGGGCAATCACGTGGTCATCGCTGATCACCATTGCGGTCAAACTATGACCGGTGACTGGTGGGATGGCTTGAGTCTTTTTCGATTGACAGCCCGTCAAAATTAGTAGGCTTGCTAAACCTGCTAATAAAAACGCGGGAAGGGTTCGTTTCAAAATAATCGTCTCATTTCTAATGAATTAATAGTTTAATTATACCCGTTTAATTGCTGGGTTAGATAATTAATTGTTCGAAATAAAGCGGTTGCGATGAATCTAGCAAAAACGGATATAAAAATTTTATTGAAAATATAATACGGAAGGTAGCGAATTCTTTGGGGTAATCATTAAGCCGGCTATCCGTATTGAAGACGCAGTAGTATAATATTTATTATATTATAGTGGTATTAGTTTTAATCCATAACGAGAGCGGCTTGAACAAGTTAGTCCTTGTTTGATCAGCTTTAAAATTAGATATTTGATAAATGGGACTTATTTTGGAGGGGAGTTTCTAGGATGAAGCTTACAAAAGTATTGAGTATTATTGTTGCTGGGACCACGTTAGGCGTTGCAGGGGGCATGGTATCGTCAAGTGTTAGCGTACAAGCAAAGACGAAAAAATCGATAAAGACTTTTCCAAAGTCGTTTCGGGGAACGTATTACCGATATGAAGGTAAAGTTGATGGCGTACGATATTATAATATTGCACGGATAAGTGCCAAAACATTTGGAAGCCGAGCAGATATGGGGACATACACCGTGCCTTTCCATTTACATTCAGTAAAACTTCCAGTTAAGCGGTATGCTAAAAAGTATAATAAGAAATATAAAGTGGCTGATATTTATGCAACTAAGAAGGGTTCTGTTTTATATACGTATCCAATACTAAAGATTACATTTCCGATGGCTGGCTACTATAAAATGGGCAAGAAGAAGCTTGCTGGGCATAAGGTGAAAGTTTTAAAAAGGGTTTCTAAAAATGGTAAACATACGGATGAATACCTCTTTACAAGTAAGAAGCTTGCTAGAAAATATGGTGTCCATTAGTAATCAATTGTGTTTGATTTAGCATTTTAATTTGTTAGCACAATGGTATGCTATGAAATCAAAAAAAGTCGTTACCCTTAATCGAGTAACGACTTTTTTGAATAAATCTAATTATTATTTAAGTGCTTGTTTTGCTGGTTTCCAGAACCCGAGGATAACCCCGGCAATGACGGCACCGATAATGGTAGCGCCAATGTAACCCCAGATGTTAGTAGCTAATAGTGAAACCCATAAGCCACCGTGAGGAGCAGGGACGGATACGCCCCAGAGTTGAGTTAACCCACCGGCAATGGCGGCACCCACAACACTTGACCCAATAACGTGCAAAGGATCGGCCGTTGCGAATGGAATGGCACCTTCAGTAATGAAGGAAATCCCGAGTAACCAGTTTGAAATCCCAGCTTTACGCTCGTCATCCGTAAACTTCTTTGGCCAGAAGGCGGTCGCAATCGCAGTGGCCAAAGGTGGAACCATCCCACCAGCCATAACGGCGGCCATTAAGTTACCATCATGAGTTGCAGTGAAGGCACCAGTAGCGAAGACGTAAGCGGCCTTGTTGAAAGGACCACCCATATCGATGGACATCATCCCACCGAGGACAACCCCTAGGATAACGGCATTACCAGTACCCATAGAGTTTAAGAAGTGGGTAATCCATTGGTTGATAACGGAGAAGATTGGGTTAACAATGAAGAACATTAAAGCGGCAACAATCAATAGACCCAAGATTGGGTAAATCAACATTGGCTTCATCCCTTCAAGGGATTGTGGCATGTTCTTGGTCCACTTCTTCATCCAAACCGTAATGTAACCGGCTAAGAACCCGGCAACTAACCCACCTAAGAAACCTGCTGGACTCTTAGCGTTAGCAGCGATTGAAGCGGTAAAAGCACCACCGTAAGCACCGGTGTAAACCGTCGCCATGAACCCACCAACGAACCCGGGCATCAAAGCAGGACGATCACCGATTGATTCGGCGATGTAAGCGGCTAAAACGGGTACCATGAAGGCAAAGGCCATGTTCCCAGATTGGTTAAGGAAGGTAAAGGCTAAACTCTTTTCACCAGCGAATTGTTCGATGATGAAGGAGAGGGCCATTAAGATCCCACCACCAACAACGAATGGCAACATGTGTGAAATCCCGTTCATTAAGTCTTTGTAAACTTCACCCCAGACGCTACCGTTTGCAGAAGCGCCTTCGTCGTCATCGGAACTTGCACCACCGTCAGCGTCATGATAAACGGGGGCTTTACCATCTAAAACTTCATTAATAAGTTCTTCGGCTTTGTTGATTCCGTCCGTAACGGGGCGGTTAACCAATGGCTTGCCGTCAAACCGGGGCATCTTAACCTTTTTATCGGCGGCAATGATGACCCCTTTGGCACGGGCAATTTCGTCAGCGGTCAATAAATGTTTGACCCCTTCAGAACCGTTTGTTTCAATCTTGATGTCAACGTCCATTGCTTCGGCTTGTTTGATTAAAGCAGCTTCGGCCATGTAAGTATGGGCAATCCCGTTAGGACAAGCGGTGACCCCAACGATGTAGGGACGTTGTTCACTAGCGGGGGCTTTGGCAGCCGCAGCTTCTTTTTCAGCTTTAGCCGCTGCATCCTTAGCTTCTTTTTCTTCCTTAGCAGCTTGTGCATCACCGAAGAGTTGTTGAACTTCTTCTGGTGTTTGAGCGTTTTTCAATTTACCAACTAATTCAGGGTCAATCAGTAAACTGGAAAGGGCGGCTAACGCAGCCAAGTGGGTGTTATTAGCACCTTCGGGGGCAGCAATCATAAAGAAGAGGTGAACGGGTTGGCCATCTAAGGCGTTAAAATCGACCCCGTTTTGACTCTTGGCGAATAAAACGGTTGCCCGTTGAACGGCCTTGTCTTTGGCGTGGGGCATGGCAATACCATCACCGATCCCGGTAGTGGATTCAGCTTCACGCTTGATGATGTCTTGTTTGTAAAGTGCTTCGTCGTTGATGACGCCTTGTTCGGCATATTTATGAACTAACTCATCAATGGCTTCGTCCTTGGTCGTGGCTTGCATGTCCATGATCATGACGTCTTTTAATAATAAATCGCGGATATCCATAGTGTGTGAACAGTCCTTTCTAAACGCTAGTTAGTTAATTGTTCAATCTTAATTTGCGGTAAAATCTCATCGATCTTAGCCCGGGTCGCAATGTCTTCAGAAAAGGCGGTTGCGGAACCACAAGCTAAACCGTAGCGGAAACTTTCAACGGCATCGTGGGTCTTAGCGAAGGTTCCAACGAACCCACCAATCATTGAATCCCCAGCACCAACTGAGTTAATGACGTGACCCTTAGGTGCAGCGCTGAAGTAAACAGCATCTTTTGTGATCAGAAGGCCACCGTCACCGGCCATGGAAATTAAGACGTGTTGCGCGCCTTCTTTTAACATCCGTTGACCGGCGGCAATAATGTCGTCACGACTGTTAAAAGTGGTGTGGTAGTAGTCGGCTAATTCATGGTTGTTTGGTTTAACTACCAGTGGATGGCTTGGCAACGTCTTCTTCAAGGCTTCACCGGTCGTATCGATGACAAAGTTAGCACCGGCGGCTTCGGCCTTTTGAATGATGTCGTAGTAGAAGCTATCTGGTAGGCTAGGCGCTAAGCTACCGGACATAACGACCACGTCATCGGGTGTGAGGTTGGCGAGTTCTTGGTAGAACGCGTCAATTTCGCTGGCGGTAATGTCAGGACCGGCACCGTTCAGTTCAGTTTCTTCATCAGCGTGAATTTTAACGTTGATCCGGGTATCGTCAGCGATTTTTGTAAAGTGACAATCGAGCCCCTTCGCCTTGAGCGCTTCACTAATGAAGGTCCCAGTGAAGCCCCCGATAAATCCGAGGGCCTTATTAGGTTGCTCGAGGTCATTTAAGATCTGTGAAACGTTGATCCCTTTACCACCCGGTAATTTGGCGGTGTGTTTCAAACGGTTGACGCTACCCAGTTCCATGTGGGGTAGTTGAACCACGTAGTCAATCGAAGGATTAACAGTAATGGTGTAAATCATGATTGAACCTCCTGAATCGTAGTTAATGGTTGATATTGTTCGGCCAACGTTGGGGTCAACTTGTCGGTAATGATCGTGGCACTGGACAGATCACCGACCCGTGCAAACGAAACGTGGTCAAATTTAGTACTGTCGACCAAAATGAAACTTTCTTCACTTTGGGCAATTGCTGTTTTTTTAACGATCGCTTCGTCAGGGTCGGGTGTTGTTAACCCAAACTTTGGGTGGACACCGTTAATCCCCAAGAAGACTTTGTTGAACCGGTATTCCTGTAACGATTTGACGGCTTCGGGACCAATGACGGCTTTGGTAGTGCCTTTCAAATTACCACCAAGCAAGTAGGTTTGAATGCCCATGTCTGCTAAAGCGGAAGCGTGAACCACGCCGTTAGTCACGACGCGCAGGTTATAGCCTGGGTTCAAATGGTGAATCATCGCGAGCGTTGAAGTCCCGGCGTCTAAGTAAATGACGTCATCGACTTGAATGTTTGCGACCGCTTGCTGCGCAATGTGGTCCTTAGCGTCCACGTTACGGGAAACTTTATCGTTCATCGCGGGTTCTTCTTGGAGTGAGTTCATGTATTTGGCGCCACCGTGGACGCGTAACAATTCACCCTGTTCCTCTAACTGCTGTAAATCCCGGCGAGCCGTGGATTCTGAGCAACTAGTTTTAGAAACAATGTCCTTGATTTTAATAATGCCCTTGAAACGGATCGTATTTAAAATGTACTGTTGTCGTTCTTCTGTAAGCACTTTCAAATCCCTCCGAAGACTAATATACCTGCTCAATGGTCAAAATGCAACAAAAACGTTCAAAAAACGTCAAAATAATTCAAAACCAGTCATTGACACGCAAACTGGTCTTATCTGGACGTGGAAAAGCCGTTTATTAGCGGAACTTTTGACGACGGGCCGGAACATTTGTATACTAGGTCAGGTATCTAATTTCGCACGAGCATTTTCGTAGATAAATAATATAGAAGAAACAGGGGAAAAAACATGTTTGTTGATCAAGTAAAAGTAGATGTAAAGGCCGGTAACGGTGGTAACGGCATGGTTGCTTTCCGTCGTGAAAAGTTCGTGCCTAACGGTGGCCCGGCCGGCGGTGACGGTGGTCGTGGCGGTAGTATTGTTTTGCAAGCTGATGAAGGCTTGCGGACGTTGATGGATTTCCGGTATACCCGTAAATTCAAAGCTGATAACGGTGGCAACGGGATGATCAAGCAGATGACTGGTCGTTCCGCTAAGGATCGGGTGATCAACGTGCCTTTAGGGACGGTGGTCACGGATGCGGAAACTGGCGCACTAATTGGTGATATTACCGAAAAGGGCCAAAAACTAGTGGTTGCCAAGGGTGGCCGTGGTGGTCGTGGAAATATTCACTTTGCGAGTCCTAAAAATCCCGCACCAGAAATTTCTGAAAACGGTGAACCGGGTGGCGAAGTTACCATTCGAATGGAATTAAAGGTCTTGGCGGATGTTGGTTTGGTCGGATTCCCATCAGTGGGTAAGTCGACGCTGTTATCCGTTGTGACGAGTGCTAAACCTAAAATTGCGGCGTACCACTTTACGACGTTGGTCCCTAACCTGGGGATGGTTCGTTTAGATGACGGCCGGGACTTTGTTATGGCGGACTTGCCTGGTTTGATTGAAGGCGCCGCTAACGGGGTTGGGTTAGGAATCCAATTTTTACGGCACATTGAACGGACGCGGGTCATCTTGCACCTCATTGATATGAGTGGGGTTGAAGAAAATGATCCGTTTGAAGATTATTTGAAAATCAATCACGAGTTGACGAGTTATGATCCTGATTTGTTGAAACGGCCACAAATCGTCGTTGCGACTAAGATGGATATGCCGGATTCAGCGGATAACTTAGCCGAGTTCAAGACGAAGCTGGCAGGTGACAAGACGTTACCAAGCATGCCAGAGATTTATCCAATCTCTTCCATCACGCAACAAGGGATTAAGCCCTTGTTAGCTAAGACGGCGGACTTACTTGATACGACGCCACAGTTCCCAGTCAAGGGTGTTGACGACGTTGAACATCGTGATTACACGACTGAAACCAGTCAAGACTTTACGATCGATAATCCAGAAGAGGGCTTGTTTGTCCTTTCTGGTGAGAAGCTTGAACGGCTCTTCAAGATGACGAACCTGGACCACGAAGAAAGTCTCATGCGGTTTGCACGACAATTGCGTGGGATGGGGATCGATGACGGCTTACGGGCCGCTGGCGCCAAGAACGGCGATACGATTCAAATTCTCGACTATTCGTTCCAATTTATGGATTAAGCAATCAAAAACGGTCATTCGCAAATTTGCGGATGACCGTTTTATCGTCTGATGATGAAACTGGCAGAGTTTTAGCCAAATAAAAGGCGGGCCTGATTGAGCCGGTAGCCAAAGAGTAACTCGATCGTATCCGGTGTTTTGACGTATAACTGGGTGGGTCCGCTTAGTTGCCGGGTCCGGGCGTTGAGTTGATTTAGTGTTAACGGGGTGGCTCCCGCTTGAGGAATCAGGACTAATTGTTGTTGCTGTAATTGAACCGCTTTAATCGGAACGAGCTGATGCGCGGACGTCTCCCAAAAGAGGGACATACTGGGCGTTAAATCAGCCGTGGATAAGTTAAAATCAATTAGTCGCATCAGACAACCCCCTAACATAAATTAATTACTATTTTTATATTACCAAAGTATGCGGCCCACTGAGAATTATTTTGACTGTTTTGCGGGGTCGTGGCAATAATTACGAGTCTGCATGTTAAAATAAGAAGATAGATTCAAAAAAATCGGCTCCGGCTGGTTCCGACAATTGTTTCTTACCATTAATTTCGGTAAAATAATTGACAGACTGTACAGATAAGGACGAACAAAAATATGCAATTAGAATTTTTAGGTACCGGTGCCGGCTCACCGGGAAAATTTCGCAACGTCACAAGCACGGCGCTCCGACTTCTAGATGAACGGAACGAAGTTTGGCTCTTCGATGTGGGTGAAGGGACGCAACACCAAATCTTGAGAACGACATTGAAACCACGGAAGATCGCCAAAATCTTTATTACCCATTTGCATGGTGATCACATCTTTGGGTTACCAGGGTTACTGAGTTCCCGTTCTTTTCAAGGCGGGGATGAACCGTTGACCATTTACGGGCCCGTGGGGATTCGTGATTTTGTCCAAACTTCTTTACGGGTGTCCGGCACGCGGTTGTCGTACCCGTTAAAGTTTCAAGAAATTAGTGCGGGCGGTACGATTTTTGAAGATGCGACGTTTAAAGTGAGCTGTTTGCCGTTGGAACATCGGATTGCTTGTTACGGCTACCGGGTAGAAGAAGCGGATCATCCGGGTGAATTACAGGCTGACCGACTAAAGGCGTTAAACATTCCGAGTGGCCCCGTTTATGGGCAACTAAAGGCTGGTCAAACGGTTACTTTGGATGACGGTCGGATCATTAATGGTCAAGATTACATTGCTGCTCCACAGGCGGGCCGGACCGTAACGATCTTAGGTGATACCCGTAAAACGCCGAACGCTGCGATTTTAGCACAAGACGCTGACGCCTTAGTCCATGAGAGTACTTTTGGTAAAGATGAAGGAAAGTTAGCCCATAACTACTTCCATTCAACTAGTACGCAAGCGGCCCAGGTGGCAAAGCAGGCCGGGGTTCGCCAACTATTACTGACCCATATTTCGGCACGGTATACTGGAAAATTGAGTAAGGAATTACAGAAACAGGCTCAGAAAGTCTTTGCTAATACCAAGGTTGTGCGCGATTTTGATTTAATCGATATTCCATTACAAAAGAAAGCTTAGGTGAAGTGACATGGCAAGTTTAACTGGTCAAACGGTTCTAGTCACGGGAGCATCCAGTGGCTTGGGTGAACAATTAGCATTGGCCGTTGCTGCGCAGGGTGCTAACGTGGTGTTAGCGGCACGCAGGCAAGAACGGCTAGTCCGGGTTGCTGATCAGTGTCGAATTTTGTCGGGGGCACAAGCCTTAGCGATTCAGTGTGATGTTAGCCATGTGGCGGAAGTGGACCACGTCTTTGCGACGATTGACGAGGTGTTTGGTCGTTTGGATTTGGTTATCAACGCCGCTGGATTTGGCTATATGGCGCCAGCTGTAGACACCTCCGCGGCGCTAACGGAGAAGATGTTTCGAGTGAATACGCTAGGAATCATGTACGTCAGTCAATTAGCCGCTCAGCGAATGATCGACCAGGATGACGGCGAAATTGTGAACGTCGCGTCGATTGCGGGGAAAATTGCAACGCCTAAGTCAGCCGTTTATGCGGCGACAAAAGCGGCTTTGATTGCCTACGACAACGCCTTACGTTTAGAATTAAAAGGGCATCACGTTAATGTGATGACGGTCAATCCTGGACCCATCAAGACGGACTTTTTCAAGATGGCGGATCCGAGTGGTCATTATTTAGCACAGGTTGAACGGTTAGCGCTCAACCCAGTTAAACTGGCGGAAGTCGTTGTTAGCAAACTTGGACACCACCGGCGAGAAATTAACCGGCCGTGGTTCATGGCTGCGGCTAACTTAGGCTACCAAACGGCACCTAAGCTAGGGGATTGGTTAGCGGGTTCAGTTTTTAATTTTAAATAGGGGGTTATATCAATGAAGAATCAGTGGCGATTAGTGAGTGCCTTGGTGATTGCGTTGGTGGTTATTGTATTTGCAATTTTGAATGTTGAACCAGTACGGGTGAATTTTGGGGTGGCAGCGGTGCACTGGCCACTGATCTTGGTCATCGTAATTACCTTGATCCTAGGCGTTGTGACCGCAGTCTTAATGGCAACGGTCAATGAGTCTAAGGAACGTTCAGCACATGCAAAGGCCATCACTGCGGCGCAGGCTAAAATTGATAAGTTAACGGCTGAAAACAAAAGTTTAACGTTACGTTTAAACAATAAAGGTAAACAAACACGGAACGTGGCCGAACCAACGGCAACGCCCATTAAAAAGTAGTTTGAAAGGAAGAATGTTATGTTAGCGGCAAAGAAAAAGTGGGTTCCGCGGGTCACAACGGCCGTCAGCGAGGCGGACATTGCTGAGTTAGCAAAGGCGGTCGGTGTTTCACCGTTAGTCGCTAAATTGCTGATTGAGCGTGGCTTAACTAGTACGGACGCGGCCCAACAGTTTTTAAATGCGGATCAGCAGCCCTTGCTAGATCCACTCACCATGCACGACATGGAAAAAGCCGTTGACCGCATTCAAGAAGCCATTATTGCCGGTGATCAAATTACTGTGTATGGTGACTATGACGCCGATGGGTTGACGAGTACGTCCATTATGTACGAAACGTTGGATCAGATCGGTGCGAACGTTAATTATTACATTCCGGACCGTTTTAAGGACGGTTACGGCCCTAATCAGGATGCGTTCGACCGGTTGATCGATGCCGGAACTAAGTTGTTCGTGACCGTTGATAACGGGGTTGCCGGTAATGCAGTGATTGACGCTGTTCAGGAACGGGGCATTGATGTCGTGGTGACTGATCACCATGAAATGCCAGCTGAATTGCCGAATGCGTATGCAATCGTGCACCCACGCCATCCTGAAGGGCACTACCAATTTGGTGAACTTTCGGGTGCGGGGGTTGCGTTTAAAGTCGCAACGGCGCTCCTAGAAGAAGTGCCTGAAGAACTGATGGACTTAGCAGCTATCGGGACGGTTGCAGACCTTGTGAGCTTAACGGGTGAGAACCGGACCTTGGTCACGTTGGGGTTAAAAGTACTCCGACAGACGACCCGGCCGGGACTTGCGGCCTTGATTAAGGCTGCGAGCTTAGAACCTGATCAGTTAGATGAAACGAGTATTGGGTTTGGGATTGCCCCACGTTTGAATGCACTAGGTCGGTTACAATCCGCTCAAAGTGGCGTCGAACTGTTAACGACGCTAGACGATGACCGCGCGACTGCACTAGCGACGCAGGTCAACTCACTTAACGAACGCCGCCAGGGGCTTGTTAAGACCATTGCAGCGAGTGCGTTGGAACAGGCACAATCGGCAGAAAATGCGACCCGTCAGACACTGGTTATCACAGGGAAAGATTGGCACGAAGGGGTTCTTGGCATTGTAGCTAGTCACGTTGTTGAAGCGACTGGCAAGCCAACGCTGGTTTTAAATGAGGATGAAAATGGGCGGCTCAAGGGAAGCGGTCGGAGTGTTGAGGCCTATAACTTATTCGCTGCGATCGACCCGGTCCGCGATGACTTAGTTGCGTTTGGTGGGCACCACATGGCCGTTGGGCTCAGTGTGATGCACGATCAGTTGCCAACTTTAAAAGCAGCGTTAGAAGACGCCGCGACGGCCCAAGATTTGGCTGGCCAAGGTCAGGCGACGTTGGCGATTGACGGCGAACTAGCGGTTAAGGATGCAACGTTAGCCACGTTAGACGATTTGAAGCGACTAGCACCCTTTGGAACGGATAATCCAGCACCGTTATTTGAACTCAAACCAACGGCGATTCCACAGGCACGGGCGATTGGTAGTGATCACCAACACTTGAAGTTGCAATTGAGTGATGGAAAAATCAACGTTGACGCCATTGGCTTTTCGTTTGGGTCCGCGTTAGCGCCGATTCAAGCGAGCCCGAGTGACGTGGCAGTCGTCGGTGAACTAAGCGCGAATACTTGGAACGGGCAGACGAAGCCGCAAGTGATGATTCGTGACGTAGCGGTAACGGGTACCCAGGTAATCGATGCGCGGACCCAGCATTTGTCAGCGCGTAATTTTCAGGCGCCAGGGGTTTATCTGTTTTTCCATCAGAAGTTGATGAATAAGTTACAAGGCTACTTAAATCCCCAGTCGCAAGCGTTGTTTGTGGGCGATGCCGGTACTGATTTGAGTGGAATTCAAGCGGACGAAGCGGTATTTGTCGTGGACTGTCCGGATACGTTAGTCGACTTTACAACCGTCTTAACGGCGTTACCACTGAATCAATTAACCCTGTATCTGTATCGTCAAGAATCAGTTTACTTGGCTGGCATGCCTAGTCGGGAACAGTTTGGTAAGCTATTCCAATTCACGGTCAATCATCACGATGTTGATATTCATCACCAGTTAACGGCAGTCGCCAAACATTTGCACATTGAACGAAATTTGCTTATTTTTATGATTCAGGTGTTTTTTGAGGTGGGATTTGTTAAAATAAGTGATGGTGTCATGAATGGCGTTTCGAATCCGACTAAAGCGGATTTACATCACGCCCCTAGTTATCAGCTGCGCGAACAACAGATCGTCGCTGAAGAAACGCTTTTGTATAGTAAATCTGCAGCGCTACAAGTATGGGTAAAAAACCAAGCTGCAGTGAAGAATTAAAGGAGCTGTTAATAAGCAATGGCATTAGACTTAACAAAATATGTGGCCAGTGTTCCGGATTATCCCGAACCAGGAATCATCTTCCGTGATATTTCACCATTGATGGCGGACGGAGAAGCGTACCGCGAAGCCACGGAGCAAATTGTCAAATTCGCACGTGATAAAAAGGTTGATATGATTGTCGGCCCTGAAGCCCGCGGATTTATCGTTGGCTGTCCAGTTGCGTATGAACTTGGGATTGGATTTGCACCCGCACGGAAGAAGGGGAAGTTGCCACGGCCAACGGTCAAAGCAACCTATGATTTGGAATACGGCCAATCAGCCCTTTATCTGCATAAAGATGCAATCAAACCGGGTCAAAACGTTTTAGTAACGGATGACTTGTTAGCGACCGGTGGGACGATTTCCGCAACGATCCAATTAGTTGAAGAACTAGGTGGACACGTTGTTGGAACGGCGTTCTTAGTTGAATTAAAGGACTTACACGGCCGTGATAAAATTAAAGATTACGATATTCTGAGTTTAATGGAATTCTAAAAATAACGTTCAAAAAGTTGATGATGACTTTTTGAACGTTTTTTTGCGCTTTTTGCAGCATACAAATGTGTTGAAAAGCTAGGTGTGAGGTAGGAATACTAATATTGATTGCAATGACTGGTGTTGGGGTGAGTTAACAGTTAGTATTTAACTTGTCAAATGGTATAGGCACTTTGAAAATTGGTTACTTCTGTGGGGACTTGGGAGGGAAAACATGGCACGCGTTGAATTTAAGTTGGCAGTTAAGGTGCCCCGGTTTTTATCAATGGACTCAGATACCTCGGCAGTTTTTTGGTGGGATACGCGACTACATTGTGATAATGATCGTGCGATGGAAGCTTTTAAACAGATGCTCTTGTTTCATGTTCCGCAACCATACGTAGAGCCCGGAACCGATGATTTTTACAATGACATTGAGGATGGTCCTAACGCGTACAATGCATTGACGATAGGTTGTGAGGTCACGGAAATTATGGTTGAACCAAGTAATAAGTTTATGGGAACGGATTACCCAGACGATATTTTATTTTAACTTTTTAGATTGAAGAGGCTGCGACCACCTTGGCGTGGCCTTTTGATTGCGGAAAGTATGGGCTACGAGGAAAATGAATAATGCATGGATTTAGTGATTATTGTAGGCTACAATTAATGCCAATCATGACATATTGCATATGTCATGATTGGAGAAAAGTAGCGTCAAAATAGAAAGCGGTTGCATTTTTATTGAGGGGCGTTACACTGGAGGTGTTAGTTTTGCACAATCAATTCGGAAAGGAAGTTAGGCTATGTCATTAAAAGAAATTGAACGAACATCCACACGACAGGAATTGCGAGCAAATTATGAGCGGTCTGGTCTATCATTGGATCAAGTTGCGACTGATTTAGAGACAACCCCAACCCACGTTGAGGACGTTATGGACTTGAACGTTGTACATATTGAAGAACCTTGGATTTTACGGAATTACCTCAATGACAGTCTTTTAGATCAAGGGGTAACACCAGTGCCGTATAGTCGTTTAAAAGGCGCACCAAGTGAGTATTGGTTTTTGAATCAGCATCGAATCGAACAAGGTATTTTAGGATAAAAGAAAGGCATTCAAACGAACAGGTTTGAATGCCTTTCTAATGGTCCTAGTTAGCGGTGGTAAATTTAACGGCGGTACCGTATGCGGCGACCGATTGCATATCTTGGCTGATGGAGCCGGTATCAAACCGCATCATGACAACGGCATCTGCGCCAACCGCTGCGGCGTTTTCACGTAATCGTTCAACGGCAACGTTGCGTGATTCGTCGAGCATCTTGGTGTAGTCTTTGATTTCGCCACCAACGAGCCCTTTCAAGCCAGCACCGATGTTGCGCACCAGGTTCTTAGATTGGGTGGTAAGACCGAAGACTTCACCAATGACAGTGTAGGGTTGTCCGGGGATATTTTCGGTAGTTGTGACTAGCATTTTGTCCATAGAGTCGTCCTCCTAATATTGTGTAATGCAAGCATAGCATAAGTCAGCGAAAAACCGTATCCAAATGAAATGGCTGAAGGTGGGTAAGCAGTTTGGAAAAACAGTTTTTTAGTTGCTGATCAATCACTGTTAAGTTTTACTAATTCACAAGCAAAAAAAGCCCATCTTATCAACAATAGTGGGCTTTCTTAACGGTTGTTAACTTAAGGAGAGTACAGGATTTGAACCTGCGCGCCGGTATTAGCCGGTTCGCCGGATTTCGAGTCCGGTGCATTACCACTCTGCCAACTCTCCATATGTTACTTGAATAGTATAGCATAATTTCCGATAAGAACAAATAAATATTCATAAAAGTCATTGTTCAAAATGAACTATGTTGTGAATTTTTTCGTCATAGAATAAAAGAGCAACCAGTCTTTAACTAGTTGCTCTCCAATATGAACCAATAACTGGCTTTCAACAGTGCTTAGGTCAGCGAACGGTGTCTAATCGTTCTTTCCTTGCTCAGATAGTATTAGGCGAATATCTGATAGTCAACGATATTGCATAGAATTTCTTTAAATTGAGTTACAGAGGCTACAGACTGATAATGCTCGGGGTATTGGTTGAATCTCCCTATGACTTTCATCTCGTGATCGTAGAAGTGTTTTCTGGTCGTGTCGCTAGTTAACAAATTATTTGAGTAGAATAGCGCTACTAGATAGATCATGGATTCGCATATCATTTAATAATGAAGCATCGATATTCAGCAGGTTCACTTCAGAATTAGAGTGTGCAGATGCGTTTCTTATATTTTTAGCAAATTTCATATTTGTTACGATAGTTGATGAAGTTTATCTTTCCATACTTTGAACGGTGAGAAAACCGTGTTTAGTTACAAATTACTGATTAAAATGTGTGGCCTACTTAAATTCAGCAATACCAGACTTACCGATGACTTCTCCAGAACTATCACATTGTTCTGAAACATTAATTTTAAAATGTTTCATAGAGGGCGCTTCTTTTGAAATCAATACAAATTTTCCACTGGTTGATATTCCGGGGTGGACGTCTGCATTACTATTGCTGTCATGGACATAATTGGCGTTATCTGTATCGGTATATTCAATATTGTCATCTGTAATTATGCCAGCCTTGTAATAACTTAGCGCAAAAGCACGGTTACCAACGTTTTTTAAAGTATAGTCAATTGTTGTCCGGTAATAAGACTTACCGATGTTTTTCATTTCTTCATCATTATTTTCGGCGGTTGTATAGTTGGATTCTTTATTTATTAATTTTTTTTGACTGTATCCAGTTACCTTATACTGAACTATTCCGACTGTACTGGATGTTTTTCCATTTGTGTTTGTAGTTGTAGTCTTATGCTGCTTAATCTTATTTTTCAAACTAATGTTTTCGGATTTTAACGAGCTTATATTTGCTGACTCATTAGTCCCCCCGTTTGAACAAGCGGTTAAAGCTATTCCGACTAGTAGTGATGCCCCGATTGTTGATAATTTTTTCATGTTCATTTAAAACTCCCCCAATGATATAATGTTTTAGTAATCGATATCATTGGTTCTGTGGCGTACTGTTACCAGTAGTACGTCATTTTTTGCTTGTAGAATTTTAAAAAGGGCATCTATAAAATTACCAAATTTCTCTAGGTAAGTAGAATGCTAAGCATTATTGTGTAATTATCATATTTCAGATATAATCAAATTCAAAAGGGACAACTTATCCCTATGTATTTATGCGGACACATCTCAAACTCTGGCGGGGACGGGATGTGTTTTTATTTGTATTGTGTCTAAATTGGCGCCATTTTAAACAGAAACAGTACGTCTGCTTAAAATTTCTTGAGCAATACTATTTTCTAATTTTCTTTGATCTTCTTGCAACCAACCACCAATTAAAAATAAGTCAACAAGTTCCCATATACCGGTAATGAAAACACCGAAGCCAAGCGTTAAGACAGTAATCAGTGTCATGGCGATAGCTGAGCCCGTTTTATTCATATAATAGCGATGAGCACCAAATGCCCCTAAAAAAATGCAAAGTAAGTATGCTACAGCTGTGGATTTTTTTCTTCTTTCAATTTCCGAATTAACGATTAAAAACTCTTCATTCGAAAGTTGACTACGTAAATACTGATTGTTATGCATGAATATTCCTCCAAAATAATTAGTTGTTAATACCAACAATGTTTAACCTATTCAATAGGACACATGGTGCATGTGAATAACTCCTTTCAATAGACACCTTTTATAGACTTGAGGTTTGGTCATAAACGTTATCAAGTATAAATATTTTAGCACACGTATACCAGATATGTACATAATGCTTGTTGCCCCCAAAATTAGACTTTGCGATCAAATTATTATTATCAGAAAAAGGAATAGGGGAAAATAGATTTTTGGAAATTAGCGTTATCAGGTGACAATGTGAAATTTATGATGAGCCGTTTTGTAAGAATATCTGGCAGACCGAGTATAAAATAATCTTGAAAACCTGTTAGTGTCTATCATTAATCTTTAACCTATTAGCGATGCCTGATTTTTAGTGATAAAACAAAAGAGCAACCAGTCTTTAAAACGGTTGCTCCTCAATATGAACCAATAACTGGCTTTCAGCAGTGTTTATTGTTACATTACTTGGACCATTTAAAACTGGATGGATTTAATATCTTAGAGTGGCCAATTCGACGGCCATTGTAATGAATGTTTGTATAAACTGATGGTGCATCCGGGGCTAATTCTATATTCATCATAACAATTTGAGCACCCGCGAGTCCTTGCAATGATTTGCCGATTTTGGTTTTATCCGTATTGTTTAAATTGACAAAACTAGGATTTACATTGGCTATTAGACCACGCGAACTGTATGAAACTGAATCTATATAGGTGGACCAGCTATAATTTTTATTGCCACCCTTAGCAAACTTTTGATCTTCAATAAGGCTATCTGCAAGGCCCTTGTTATAACTTGCTAGTTTTTCTGGAGATAAATAGTCCAGTGGGTGAGTATTATCGCTAGATTTGCTTTCTTTTTTTGAAGCTAATTTCTGATTATCATTGCTTGTGTGAGCTTCAGTTGCCTGACTAGGCGATTCCGCTTCAGCTGCCGAGGAACTTTCACAGGCCGCTAATGACAAACTTGCTAATACTGCAATCCCTAGAACGATAGCTTTTTTCATAAATGATTCCCCCCAAAGTAATTAGTGGTAATACTGTGTTCAATGTTTTCCATAATGCAATAAAGCTAGCTATTCCTTTCTATCGACACCTTTTACTGACTTGAGATTTTTGGTCATAGATGGCTTAAAAAAGTGAACGTTCCATTATTTAATAATTACGTTAACGCGAAGAGTTTTATTTTTAAGATAGAACAAAAAAATGCGATTCACTCCACAACTTTTTGAGTGAATCGCATCTTAGCTTTAATAATCTTTAATAGTTAAACGCGTAGGATTGATGTTCAACTTTTGTTGCTTGGGCACTAATCTGTTCGCAAGTCACAACAGCTGTCTTTGACAGATTCTGACTCAACGTCCCCAACAAACTAATTGGTGAGACGCTATCGCCAATGCGAACTTGCCATTCAAAGTTACCGGCTTGGGCTGCTAACGCTAGTCGATACGACTGACCGTCTAAGCCAATGATTCGGGCACTATTGTTACTCAAAGCAACAATTTCACCATTCAGTGGGGCGTAAACGGCTAAATCAGTGGGGTGGATTGCTAGTAAAAGTGCGGAATCATTGGATAACGTGACGTGGTGCCCACGCACGGGTGCGGATAATTTAAACGCTGTTTTTCGATGCCAAAACCACATAATGATAACCTCCCGGATGAATGATTGTAAACCTTTCCTAACTGCACCTTTAATGTACGTTATGAAACGCGTCCCATGTCAAGTGATTCCCAGTAATAAATTTTAGATGACCCATGCTATAATTTAAGTAATGATTAGTGCGCCTTCGGGAGGTGAGCTTTTGGATTTTATTGACTTAACGCCAATCGCGTTGCACCATACACCTTTAGGAACACGCCAGCAGTTGCCTAAGTTACACGACCGGCAGCTTGACTGGCCCAAAATTGCTGCTTTGATCCGTGATAATGCGGACGTGATTAGTCAGTTAGAGGCGGGTTTAGCTGAGGATTGGATAAATACGCACGGCATTATCTGGGATGATCAGTTGGGCTATCACCGTTATCCAAATGATAACCGTGAGTTTGACGGGGCCGTCTTCTGGGCGGCTTCAACGTGGGCAACCCCAGCGATTTTATTGACGTTTCATAATGAAAGTACGCGAGCGTTCAGTTGCTTTGCCTCGGGGTGTGATCCTGACTTTCATTACTTGGGATCGCTTGGAAAAGCTGATTAATCAAGAAATTGGTATTAACAAATTGGAGGAATTGACGTGAAGGTTGGAATTGATAAGATGCATTTTGCATCGTCACATTTGTATGTCGATATGACGGAACTGGCGCGTGCGCGGGGCGCTGAACCGGATAAGTATTTGATTGGAATTGGTCAAGCTCAAATGGCCGTTATTCCGCCAAGTCAAGATATTGTGACTTTAGCAGCCAACGCGGCTTATCCGATGCTAACGCAGGCTGACATTGATGCTATCGATTTGCTAATAGTTGGGACAGAATCTGGAATCGATAATTCGAAAGCCAGTGCAATTTATGTTGCCCGGTTATTAGGCTTAAATCGACGTTGCAGAACGATTGAAATGAAAGAGGCGTGTTACGCTGGTACGGCTGGCGTTCAGCTCGCACAAGAACACGTTCGGGTTCACCCGGATAAGAAAGCGTT
Organism: Lactiplantibacillus paraxiangfangensis; assembly: GCF_036246185.1. Taxonomy (NCBI): domain Bacteria; kingdom Bacillati; phylum Bacillota; class Bacilli; order Lactobacillales; family Lactobacillaceae; genus Lactiplantibacillus; species Lactiplantibacillus paraxiangfangensis. Next base: position 58,586 of record NZ_BTPW01000006.1, on the reverse strand, counting down.
AGTCATCGGTGCCGACATTGCCCGCTATGGGCTCAACACCCCTGGAGAACCAACTCAGGGTGGCGGGGCGGTTGCGATGCTAATCAGTGCTGATCCGCAAGTTTTAGCCTTGGGAACGGATTCGACCTTACTTAGTCAGGACGTTATGGATTTTTGGCGGCCATTATACCGCAGTGAAGCGTTGGTCGATGGTAAGTATTCGTCAAATATTTATGTCGATTACTTTCAGGACGTGTTCAAGGGTTACTTGTCGGAAACCAAAACCCGGGCTGAAGATTTGACCGCCTTAGTTTTCCACTTGCCATATACAAAAATGGGACTTAAAGCCTTACGTAGTGCTTTGCCAATGGTCAGTGAAACTAAGCAGGAAGCCTGGGTGGCACACTTTGAATGTGCCCGAAAGCTGAATCGGCAGGTCGGCAATCTGTATACTGGGTCGTTATACCTGAGTTTATTATCACAACTCCTTACTGATCCAGATCTTCAGGTGGGTAACGAACTGGGGCTCTTTAGTTACGGTTCTGGGGCCGAAGGTGAATTTTACACTGGTATCATCCAACCCGGCTACTTAACCGGTATCGACCTAGGATTACCACAGCGATTGGCACGTCGTCAGCGGGTAGACGTTGCGACCTATGAAAAATGTTTCAATCAGCAACTTGCCTGGGAAGCAACGGATCAAACGATTGACTATCACACGGATCCACACCGGTTTGTGTTAACCGGACAGCGTGATGAACAGCGTCAGTATTTAGATCAATTGGCGTAAATAAAAAAGCTTGTCAGTACCAATGATTTGGTCTGACAAGCTTTTGTCTATTTATTTAAATTGTTAGTTATGACTTGACCATCTTTAACGCTAACTAGCGTGGCGTCGGTTTTACCGGGTTCGAGTAATCGAATGGTATAGCCAGAAGTTAGGTTCTTTTTCAAGGATTTCGATAGTGACTTGAAGTTAGTGGTAATGGTTGTAATGGCCTTTTGATTATCCGTGGGGTGCGCTTTAATGATTTTTAGTGATTTAACGTACTTTTTCCCAGTGGGGGTAATCGTGAAGGTCTTAGAAGCTTTGTCGAACGCAACTGTGCCGACACCCTTATAGTTGCTTTGCAACTGTTTGAGAATATTTTCTTCCTTCAACTTAGTGGTGGCAGCGGCCCGTTTTTGGCTGTCTTCATTGAAGATGACTTGTGAGGATCCTAACTTAGCACGACTGCTTTTATTGGTGACTGACGACGAAGAAGCGGCTTTCTTTTTGGCCGTAGTCGATGACTTTTGGTTATAGGGCCAATAAGGTAACTTAACAATCGCGTAGCCGGTCACCAGGGCGCTTAAAACCGCAACCCCGGCTAAAAACTTCCAGCCCCCACCACTTTGACGAGCGGAAATAACTGAAAATAGAGCTAATAAAAAAACAAGAAAGCCAATAATGGCTAAAAATAACATGAGACCAACTCCCGACATTTGAAATAGTATAACTATTATACCATTGAACTATTCGCTCACCGGTATAGAATTGGAAAATAATGTGTAAAGTTCTAAAAACAGCGGAATGGAAGTGGTAGGGTGCCAAACTTATTTTTGCCAAGTCATCCAGAAAATCAAGCGGCAATGGCCGCCTATATGCGTGATCAGTTTGATTTCTTGGGAGTCAAAACTCCCGAGCGTCGTCAACTAACTGCGCCAGTTCAACGGCAAAGCAAACAACTTTCTTCAGAAGAGCTGAGCCAGTGGTTGGCGTTTTACTACCAGCAACCGTACCGCGAATATCAGTACGTCGCAATCGACCTTGCGCTGGCTAATGTTCGGCGACTAACGGCCGAACAGTTTCAATGGTGCGTGCAACAAGTGACCGTTAAGCCGTGGTGGGATAGTGTGGATGCCTGGCGCAAAGTCATAGCGACCTGGATCTTTCAACACTCGGTGTTAGCTGATTTTGGCTCACAATTTTTGACGGCGGACGACTTATGGGTGCGTCGGGTTGGGATAACGCTTCAGTTAGGTCAAAAGGGTGCCACCGATAAAAATTATTTACGACGTGCAATCGAGCTAAATCATGCCGACAACGCCTTCTTTATTCAAAAGGCGATTGGCTGGGCACTCAGAGACTATGCGAAAACGGACCCAGCGTGGGTCAAAGCGACCTTAGCCACGGTGTCTTTATCCAAATTGGCCCAACGGGAAGCCCAAAAACATCTAAAAAAATAGCCAACCCGTAAATGGGTTGACTTTAAATCGTCAGACTAATAGAGCATGTCGCGATATAAACCGACAACTTTACCTAAAATTGAAACGTCATTTAAGATGATTGGGGCCATCGTGTCGTTTTCTGGTTGCAACCGGTAATGGTCAGCTTCCTTGAAGAATCGTTTACACGTGGCTTCGTTTTCGTCGGTCATCGCAATGACAATGTCGCCGTTATCAGCGGAACTTTGACGACGAATAATGACTTGGTCGCCGTTTAAAATTCCGATGTTGATCATACTTTCACCACGGATGGTTAGCATGAAGAGGTCCCCGCCAAAAGATTCTAAGTCCTTTGGAATTGGGAAGTAGTCGGTGGCATCTTGAACGGCTAAGATTGGTTGGCCGGCGGTAACCGTTCCGAGTACCGGAATTTGATGGGGCGTCGTTTCAACGCCGAGGGCTTCAAAACCGGCGGCTGTAACTTCAATTGCCCGGGGCTTCGTTGGGTCCTTTTCAATGAACCCTTTCTTTTCTAGTCGTGCAATGTGACCATGAACGGTTGAAGTCGAAGACAAGTCAACGGCTTCGCCAATTTCACGGACGGTTGGCGGATATCCTTTTTCATTGACGCGTTCATAAATAAAACGAAGAACGGCCATTTGTTTGCTTTCCGATGTTTTACTCATCTTGGCACCTCATTTAATATTTTCTTTAATGATTTGTCCCAATTGTAGCATAGCTTTTCGACGCTTTCAAACAAATGTTCGGTTGACAAATACTTTTAATTGATTTAGGGTCAATTCTCGTGTATTCTATTCTTGTTTTGAAAGGAGCACTTACATTGATTTCAAAAGAATTATTAAATCGAATCAACGAGTTAGCCCACAAAGCGAAGGCTGAGGGTTTAACCGAATTAGAAGAAGTTGAACGTAAGGATTTACGTCAGAAGTACTTAAAGGAATTTCGGGCCGGTTTTCGGCAACAAGTTGAATCGCTACAAGTTTTTGACAAGCAGGGTAAGGAAGTTACACCAGAAAAAGTTCGCAATATTCAACGCGAACGGGGCTTGCGGAATGATTAACCGTTTTCAGGAAAATTTGTTATTCGACAAATTTTCCTTTTCTTTTATTATTAATTTGTGTAGACTAGTTTATTGAAGACTGTAATAAGGGAGGGAACAGGGAATGACTTTATCTACAGGTGTTTGGATCTTAATTGTGGTCCTTGGCATTTTAGTTGGGTTGACTGGTGGTTTCTTTGGTGCGCGTCACTACATGCAAAACTACTTGAAACAAAACCCACCGATTAGTGAAGAAATGCTACGCAGCATGATGATGCAAATGGGTCAACGCCCATCCGAGAAGAAGTTGCACCAGATGTTGAACTCTATGAAGGCTGCTTCACGTAACGATAGCAAATAAGGTCGCTATGTTTAGTTTAGGCTACGGGGTGCTGGAAATTTTCCGGCACTTTTTTTGATTCAACGTAAAAAAGTGCGATTGCTTCTATAAATAAGCACGCACTTTTCTAAAGTTTATAAAAAAGCACGTCCTTATTGGGCGTGCTTTTGAGTCGCTGGATCGACGTATTTGAAGTCAGGATCAATTTGTTGATCGAGACTATCGAAAGCGGCCAGCATTTGCTGTTCAATCGTTTTTTGCCCGGCATCATCGAGCTTTAATTTCCGGTCAACATAAATTGGCTCGCCAAAGCGAACGGTGACTTTTTGGCGGCTGAATAACCGCTTGAAAGTTAGTGGCCCTTGATAAACCGTTGGGACTAGTGGTACGCCAGCCATTTTAGCGATGACCGTCGCGCCACCCTTTAGTTCCTGTGAATGACGTGTCCCGGATGGGAACATGATCAAGGAAAGGCTACCCTTACGTAAAAACTTAACGGGCGTTTTGATTGCGGACGGACCAGGATGATTACGATCAACTGGAAAAGCATTGGCGTGCTTCAAAATATAGCGTAGTACGGGGTTTTTAAAGAGTTCTTCTTTGGCCATAAAACTGAACTTCATGGGACTGCCAGCAAGTGCATAGTACAACGGGTCGAACCAAGTCCGGTGCGGACCCACTAAAATATAAGTGCCCTTTGGCAGATTTTCGCGTCCCTGAAAACGGGGACGACCGTTAATGAGGGTGACGATCAGCCGAACGAGGCCACGCATAAATGAGTAAAACATCACGATCTTCCTTTCGTTAAATAACTGCTCACAGTATGACGAAATTTTTGAAATTCTGCAAGTAGATTATATGGTATGCTTGCAATGATATTTTTAGAGAAGGGGGTCACGTTATGACCCAAGTAGCGTTAAACGCTGGCGAGCGGATTGACCAACTATATAGTAAAAACATTCAAATTATTCAAAGTTCCCAAGTGTTTGCCTTTTCACTTGACGCTGTCTTGTTAGGCGCGTTTGCACAGGTCGCTAAAACCGCCAAGAGTCAGATTGTTGATTTGTGCGCGGGTAACGGTGCAGTCGGTTTGTTTGTTAGCGAACGAACGCATGGCCACATTACCGCGGTTGAGTTACAGCCGCGCTTGGCAGACATGGCACAACGGAGTGTGACGCTCAACAATTTAGAGCAACAGGTCACGGTGTTGAATGAAGATCTATTGAACGTGACGACGCGATTGGCAAAGGATTCGATCGATACCGTCTTGTGCAACCCACCATATTTTAAAAACCAACCAAGTAGTGTCAAAAATCCTAATCCACACTTAGCCATTGCCCGTCACGAACTGACTGCTAACTTAGACCAGATCATGGCGGTGACGAGTGACTTACTGAAAATGAACGGTAAAGCGTACTTTGTGCACCGTCCGGAACGGCTAGATGACTTATTTGCAACGATGGCAGCCCACCGGTTAGCGCCTAAACGGTTGCGGTTTGTACACCCGAAAGCGGACCGAGAAGCCAACATGGTCCTGATTGAAATGATCAAAGATGGCAGAGCCAACGGTGTCCGGGTGGTGCCGCCGGTCGTTGTTTATCAAGCGGATGGCACGTATGGAAAAGAGGTGCACCAGCTCCTCTATGGCAACTAAAACAACTAAAAACTACTATTTCTACGTCCTGTTATGCGCTGACCAGACGCTTTACGGCGGCTTTACGGATAACTTGCAGCGGCGACTCGCCACTCATAACGCGGGGAAGGGCGCCAAGTATACCCGGCCCCGCACCCGGCGACCTTTACAATTAATTTATCATGAAGTTTTCAATGACAAGTCATCTGCCTTGAAAGCTGAATATGCCTTCAAACACCAGTCGAGAGCTGCCAAGTTAAAATACTTGGCACTTCACAATGTGAATATTTAGCAAAGTTTTCATAATTTGTCATACTTTTTCTGACATTTACTGTTATAATATTTAATGTATCAATATATAGGAGGAATTTTTGTAATGAAAATTATTGCATATGCTGTACGTGATGACGAACGTCCTTTCTTCGACACATGGATGAAAGAAAACCCAGACGTTGAAGTTAAATTAGTTCCAGATTTACTTACTGAAGAAACTGCCGAATTAGCTAAAGGCTTTGACGGTGCCGATGTATACCAACAAAAGGATTACACCGCTGCTGTTTTAAACAAGTTAGCTGACGAAGGTGTTAAGAACATTTCTCTTCGTAACGTTGGTGTTGACAACGTGGACGTTCCTACTGTTAAAGCTCGTGGCTTAAACATTTCTAACGTGCCTGCATACTCACCAAATGCGATTGCTGAATTATCAGTTACACAATTGATGCAATTATTACGCCAAACCCCTAAGTTCAACAAGAAGTTGGCTAAACAAGACTTCCGTTGGGCACCAGACATCGCTAAAGAATTAAACACGATGACTGTTGGTGTTGTTGGTACTGGTCGTATCGGCCGTGCCGCTATCGACATCTTCAAGGGCTTCGGTGCTAAAGTTATCGGTTACGATGTTTACCGTAACGCTGAACTTGACAAAGAAGGTATGTACGTTGATACCTTGGACGAATTATACGCCCAAGCTGACGTTATTACTTTACACGTTCCTGCTTTGAAGGATAACTACCACATGTTAAATGCTGACGCATTCAGCAAGATGAAAGATGGTTCATACATCTTGAACTTTGCTCGTGGTACGCTCGTTGATTCAGAAGACTTGATCAAGGCCTTAGACAGTGGCAAAATTGCCGGTGCCGCCCTTGACACTTATGAATACGAAACTAAGATCTTCAACAAGGATCTTGAAGGTCAAACGATTGATGACAAGGTCTTCATGAACTTGTTCAACCGCGACAACGTTTTGATTACACCACATACTGCGTTCTACACGGAACCAGCCGTTCACAACATGGTGCACATCTCAATGGATAACAACAAACAATTCATCGAAACTGGTAAAGCTGACACGCAAGTTAAGTTTGACTAATTTTGATTAAAATTTAGTTGAACGGCACTACTCATGACATTAGTCACGGGTAGTGCCGTTTTTTTTGTTCTAAAACTAGAATAATGGGCAAAAAAATTCCCTAATCACACCAAATGCGGTGGATTAGGGAACGCGGCGTGAATGCCTAAAAATAAATACAGATGGGTAAATATTTCATGGATTACAGCGTTGCTGCTTGGAGTAACGCGAGTAATAATTCGTTGAGCTCTTCAGGGCTCTGAATTATTTGGTCGGGAATCACCGTCGGCTTGACTTGGTCATTTTGCCGGTGGTTGAACCAAAAGGTCTGCCAACCAGCGTGCTTGGCGCTAGTCATGTCGAGTGAGGCGTTATCGCCCACGTAGACGGCTTCGTTGGCTTTGATGCCGACCTGGTGCGCCCAAGTTGTAAAAATCGACGGGTCCGGTTTAGCAATCCCGAGTTCTTCAGAGATGAAGATGTGGTCGGGATGAACGTAGTGCTCAATTTGTAACTGATGCAACTTATGACGTTGAATTTGAGCGGGACCGTTGGTAATGATGCCGATTTCAAAACAGTGACTAAGGCGGGTCAACGTCGCTGGCAAGCCAGCAAACAACTGAATGTTAGATAGCGCATTTTTATACGCCATTTCAAATTGGATTGCCCAATCCGTACTAATGGGTTCCGTGGTCAACTGGGACAGCGCGTAGCGAATCCGCGCGGTTTGCCAAGCTTCAAGACTCAGTGTTTGGTCTTTAACTTGGTCAAAAGTTTGATCATTAAAATCATGGAACCGTTTGAAAACTTGAGCCGCTTCGTCTGCCGACAAGGGCCGCGAAAAAGTTGCGGACAATGCGGCGACGAAGGGAGATTTTTGATCGTACAACGTATCGTCGAGATCAAAAATGATGGCTTTTATCATGTTGAATTGAGCCTCCTATGCGAGATAGTATTTTAACACACTTCGAGCAAATCACAAATTACCGGTAAAATAGCTTGCATGGGGCGTTAATTTTCGTTATACTAATTTTCGGTGTTAAAACCAATTTCACACCCATGGTGATGGTTATGGTAGTGCCCGGGAGGGTTCCGTAACCAAGTGAGGCATGGGGATGAGCAAAACAAATTTTTTGGAGGAACATTTATCATGGCTGTTATTTCTATGAAACAATTGCTTGAAGCCGGTGTCCACTTTGGTCACCAAACTCGTCGCTGGAACCCAAAGATGAAACCATACATCTTTACGGAACGTAACGGGATCTACATCATTGACTTACAAAAGACGGTTAAGATGATCGATTCAGCTTACAACTTCGTTAAGGATGCTGCAGCTGACGATGGTGTTATTTTGTTTGTTGGGACTAAGAAACAAGCCCAAGACTCAATCGAAGAAGAAGCTACCCGTGCTGGTCAATACTACGTTAACCATCGTTGGTTAGGTGGGACTTTGACTAACTGGAACACCATCCAAACTCGGATCAAGCGTCTTAAAGATTTAAAGAAGATGGAAGAAGACGGAACTTTCGAACGTTTACCTAAGAAGGAAGTTTCATTATTGATCAAGCAACGTGCTAAGCTTGAAAAATTCCTTGGCGGTATCGAAGATATGCCTCGGATTCCAGACGTTATCTTTATCGTTGACCCTCGCAAGGAACAAATTGCGGTTAAGGAAGCTCAAAAGTTGAACATTCCGATCGTAGCGATGGTTGATACCAACACTGATCCAGATGACATCGACGTTATCATCCCATCAAACGACGACGCTATTCGTGCCGTACGTTTGATCACTTCTAAGATGGCTGACGCTGTCATTGAAGGTCGTCAAGGTGAAGACGAAGACGTTACTGAAGACTCATTCAAGGGTGCCAAAGACGCAAAGTCTGCTGACTCATTGGAAGATATCGTTGAAGCCGTTGAAGGCGACAATGATAAAAAGTCTGACAAATAATTAATTCGAAATAATTAGGCTGTCTAAAAAATCGCGGACCTCATCGGCCTGATTTTGAGGGCAGCCTTTTATCTAAAATCTACCTACTCAAAGGAGAGTAAACTATGGCAAAGATTTCTGCAGCACAAGTTAAAGAACTCCGTGACAAAACCGGTGTTGGTATGATGGACGCTAAGAAAGCGTTAGTTGAAACTGAAGGCGACATGGAAAAGGCCGTTGACGTTTTACGTGAAAAGGGCGTTGCTAAAGCTGAAAAGAAGAGTGGCCGCGTTGCTGCTGAAGGGATGGCTGCCATTGCTATTAAAGGCAATAAAGCTGCCATCGTGGAAGTTAACTGCGAAACTGACTCCGTTGCTTCAACTGACAAATTCAAGGCATTAGTTGCTGAACTTGCCGACAAGATTGCTACCGAAGAACCAAAGACGGTTGACGAAGCATTAGCTTTGAAGACGGCCAATGGGACTGTTAAAGATGACGTTATCGAAACGACTCAAGTTACTGGTGAAAAGATCAGCTTACGTCGCTTCCACGTGATCGAAAAGGGCGATGACCAAAACTTTGGTTCATACTTGCATAACGGTGGTTTAATCGGTGTTTTAGTTGTCTTAGACGGCGCTGATGAAGCAACTGCTAAAGACGTTGCCATGCACGTTGCTGCGATTAACCCAGAATACGTTAACCGTTCACAAGTGCCTGCTGAAACGTTAGCACACGAAAAAGAAGTCTTGGTTAAGGAAGCCTTAAACGAAGGCAAGCCTGAAAAGATCGTTGAAAAGATGGTTGAAGGCCGTTTGAACAAATGGCTCTCAGAAATCAGCTTAGACGACCAAGAATTTGTTAAGGATTCTGACCAAACCGTTTCACACTTTGTTGAATCAAAGGGTGGTAAGGTCAACACCTTCGTTCGTTTCGAAGTTGGTGAAGGAATCGAAAAGAAGACTGACAACTTCGTCGATGAAGTTATGGGTCAAATTAAAGACTAATTAACATTCAGAGGGGAGATTATGGCAGATTTAGTTTTTGCCATAATCTCTTTTTTTTGTAAAACAAACTATTTTTTATCCGTGAATCCGTGCGATGCTATAACGGCTATTGATAATATGGTAGAATGGATACAGATAATCTCGAGGAGGACAAAACGATGTCGGAAGTTAAATACAAGCGTGTGATCCTAAAACTTAGTGGTGAAGCCTTAGCTGGTAAAAAAGGTTTTGGGATTAACCCACCCGTTATTAAAACGGTCGCGGAAGAATTGAAGGACGTCTATGATATGGGCGTACAGATTGCCATCGTTGTTGGTGGTGGTAACATGTGGCGTGGCGAAGCTGGTGCCCAAATGGGTATGGAGCGAGCACAAGCTGATTACATCGGTATGCTTGCAACCATTATGAACGCCTTAGCACTTCAAGATAACTTGGAATCAATCGGGGTTCCAACCCGGGTCCAAACTTCAATTGAAATGCGGCAAATTGCTGAACCATATATTCGTCGGAAGGCAATGCGGCACTTAGAAAAACGTCGGATTGTCATCTTTGCTGGTGGGACGGGTAGCCCGTACTTCTCAACTGACACCACGGCTGCTTTGCGCGCTGCTGAAATTAATGCGGACGCAATCCTAATGGCTAAAAATGGGGTTGACGGGGTTTACTCAGCTGACCCTAACAAGGATAAGAGTGCCGTTAAGTTCGACACCTTAACTCACCTTGATATTATCAACAAGGGCTTACAAGTTATGGATACGACCGCTAGTTCATTATCAATGGATAATGATATTCCAGTCGTTGTCTTCAACTTGAACAAGCCAGGCAATATTCGGAAAGTCGTTGCCGGTGAACACATCGGGACGACAGTCAGGGGGAAATAACATGGCAGTGACAGAACCAATCTTAAAAGATGCACAACAACGGATGAAAAAAGCAGAAGAAGCCCTTCAACGGGAACTCGGTAATATTCGGGCCGGACGTGCGAACGCTTCATTACTGAACCGAATCTCCGCAGACTATTACGGCACACAGACACCTTTGAATCAGATGGCGTCAATTACCGTTCCAGAACCACGGGTCTTAATGGTGACACCATTCGACAAGAGCGCTTTGAAGGAAATCGAAAAAGCTATCTTGGCGTCTGACTTAGGGATTAGCCCAGCTAACGATGGTTCCGCTATTCGCTTAGTTATTCCACAATTAACGGAAGAACGGCGTAAGGAACTTGCTAAGGACGTTAAGGCTGAAGGTGAACGTGCTAAGGTTGCCGTTCGGAATGTTCGACGTGATGCAATGGAAGCCTTGAAAAAGGGCCACAAAGACGGCAATTTTACCGATGACCAGTTACATCAGCTAGAAGATCAGACGCAAAAGATTACTGATCAAGCTGGTAAAGACGTTGATGGCATCGTCGCAGATAAAGAAAAAGAAGTTTTAGCAGGCTAGTAAAGCTTACTAATTCGTTAAGGCTTGAAGAAATTCAAGCCTTTTTTTGTTGACTAATAGTTAAACGGGCCGTTTTTTGGTAAAATAGTGCATAGTTAAGCTATTTTTGTGGAGGTGCGATTTGTTCGCTTTTTTTAATAAAAATGATCCCGCAGATGAAACGGACGTGCAACTTGATCCAAATCGAATCCCAGCGCACGTCGCTATCATCATGGACGGGAATGGTCGTTGGGCCAAGGCGCGACATTTACCGCGGATCGCCGGTCATAAGGAAGGCATGAATACCGTCAAGAAAATTACGGTGGCAGCGAGTGATCTCGGTGTGAAGGTACTGACGCTTTACGCTTTTTCGACGGAAAATTGGAAGCGGCCGAGCGATGAAGTTAACTACTTGATGCAACTACCAGTTAGCTTTTTTGATACCTTTGTCCCAGACTTGATCAAGAATAACGTGCGGGTCGCGGTCATGGGCTACACGGACCGGTTACCCGCAGCGACGCAAAAGGCGGTACACGATGCCATTGAAGATACGAAAGATTGTGATGGCATGGTGTTAAACTTTGCGCTGAATTATGGGTCACGCGCAGAAATGGTGACTGGCGTTCAGTCGATTGCGCAGGCCGTTTTAGATGGTCGGTTAAAACCAGAAGAGATTACGGATAAAACGGTTGATCAAGCTTTGATGACGGCGCCGTTAGCCCCGTATAACGATCCAGATCTTTTGATTCGGACTAGTGGCGAGGAACGAATTTCCAACTTTTTACTCTGGCAAATTGCGTACAGTGAACTCGTTTTCACTGATGTTAAGTGGCCAGATTTTACAGCGGCAACCCTGCAAGCGTGCATCGCGGACTTCCAAAGTCGTGATCGCCGGTTTGGCGGGTTGACGGATAAAAAATAGAGGGAGTTTTGTAGATGAAACAACGGGTCATTACAGCGGTAGTTGCCTTAATCTTGTTTATCCCGGTAATCTTTATCGGGGGCATCACGTTAGACATTGTGGCCATGCTTTTAGGTGCGGTTGCGATGAGTGAACTACTGGTTATGCGGAAAAAGTTATTAATCTCGTTTGAAGCGATTGTTAGTATGTTGGCGGTCATGATTCAGATTGCCCCTAACAAGTGGTTTAACGGCTTACCAGATCAACTCAACAAGTCGTACGTCGTTTACTTCTTAGTTATTTTATTATTGTTGCACACGGTTTGGTCACGGAACCGGTTCTCATTTGACGATGCCGGGGTCTTAACGCTAGGCGTGTTATACATCGGGATGGGCTTTAATTACTTCACGGCCGCCCGGGGTGTAAACGTGGAAATGTTACTGTTCCTAATGTTTATCGTTTGGGCAACTGACAGTGGCGCTTACATGGTTGGCCGTAAGCTTGGTAAACATAAAGTGACGCCCATTAGTCCTAATAAGACGTGGGAAGGCTGCATTGGTGGTAGTATCATTGGTGTGATCATTGCCGGTGCCTTTGCCATTGGTTTCCACGTAGGTTACGCGAACGCATTGAGTATGATTGTCATTACGATTATCCTTTCCGTAGTCGGTCAATTAGGTGACTTAGTTGAATCCGCTTTGAAGCGTTACTACGGCGTAAAGGATTCTGGTAAAATCTTACCTGGTCATGGTGGAATCTTAGACCGGTTTGATAGTATGTTGTTAGTTTTCCCAATTGCACACTTATTTGGCCTCTTTTAACGCTGATGGCCCCCAGCAAGCCTGGGAGAAAGGAGCGTATATTTGATAGTTACAATAATTACGTTCATCATCGTTTTTGGAATCCTCGTGATTGTCCACGAGTTTGGCCACTTTTACTTTGCGAAACGCGCCGGCATTTTAGTCCGCGAGTTCTCAGTTGGGATGGGGCCTAAGGCGGTTGCTTTTCGGCGGAATGCCACGACCTATACGTTACGGTTCCTCCCAATTGGTGGGTATGTTCGGATGGCCGGTGTCGCTGACGATGAAGATGAAGAACTTAAACCTGGTACCCCGGTCAGTTTGATGATTGGTGAAGACGGGCTCGTTCATTCAATCAACGCCAGCAAAAAGACGACCTTGTTCAATGGTATTCCGCTTTCCGTGACGGGGAGCGACCTTGAAAAGGAACTCTGGATCGAAGGTTACGAAAATGGTGACGAAAGTGCGGTTAAGCGCTACGCTGTTCATCACGACGCAACCATCGTTGAAAGCGATGGGACCGAAGTCCAAATCGCACCGGTCGACGTTCAGTTCCAATCTGCCAAGCTATGGCAGCGGATGCTGACTAACTTTGCTGGGCCAATGAATAACTTTATTTTGGCGATCATCACTTTTGCCATCCTTGCTTTCATGCAAGGCGGCGTTACCACGGTGACGACGAACGTTGCTAGCACCACGAGCAATTCAGTGGCGCGGCAAGCCGGAATTAAGGCCGGTGATCAAATTACCGCGGTGAACGGTAAGAAGATGACCAGCGCCCAATCCATCTCGATTTTGATTCAAGACAGTCCTAAACAAAAGTTAAACCTCACCGTCAACCGTAACGGCCATAATAAGACCGTTGCGGTGACCCCGGCAGCGAAGACCGTATCCGGTAACCGGATTGGTCAAATCGGGGTCGTGTGGGACACCACGACGAACAAGGGCTTAGGCGCTAAGCTAGCGTACGGGTTTACCGGGTCCTGGGGCATCACAAAACAGATCTTCCAAGTGCTGGGCCGAATGGTGACCCACGGGTTTAGCTTGAACGATTTGGGCGGGCCGGTCGCAATTTTTGCCACGACTTCGCAAGCGGCGAAATCGGGCCTGCGCCAAGTGATTTACCTATTAGCCGTGTTATCGATCAACTTAGGAATTGTGAACCTCTTACCAATTCCGGCCCTCGATGGTGGTAAACTGTTATTGAACATCGTGGAAGGCGTGCGCGGGAAACCGTTGCGGGTCGAAACGGAAAGTGTCATTACCCTGATCGGGTTTGGCCTATTAATGCTGTTAATGATTTTAGTAACTTGGAATGATATTCAACGTTATTTCTTCTAAGCTATTGTTATTGATTAAATTGGAACTATAAGGAGACGTTTAGTAGATGAAACAATCGAAACTGTTAATCCCAACTTTAAAGGAAGTGCCGAATGATGCTGAAGCCCTCAGCCATCAAATGATGTTGCGGGCCGGCTATATTCGCCAGATTTCTGCTGGGATGTACGCTTATTTACCGTTAGCCTACCGGGTTTTAACGAATATTGAAACCATTATTCGTGAAGAAATGGAAAAAATTGATGCGGCCGAGATGCTCGTGCCAGCAGTGATTCCGGCAGAACTTTGGAAGGCGACGGGGCGTTACGAAACGTACGGTCCCGAACTCTTTAAGCTCAAGAACCGGCATGACCGGGACTTTATCTTGGGCCCAACTCACGAAGAAACGTTTACGTCGATTATTCGTGACGAAGTGAAATCGTACAAACGGTTGCCATTAACGTTATATCAAATTCAAGCCAAGTATCGTGATGAAGACCGTCCTCGTTACGGTCTGTTACGGGGCCGGGAATTTATCATGAAGGATGCCTATTCCTTCCACGCGGATGAAAGTTCGCTAGATGATACTTTCCAAGATATGGCGCAAGCCTACCAAAACATCTTTGAACGTTGTGGCTTACAATTCCGTTCCATTATTGGTGACGGTGGGGCCATGGGTGGTAAGGATTCTCGTGAATACTCCGCCATTGCACCGGTCGGAGAAGATACGATCGTTTATTCTGATGCCAGTGACTACGCAGCGAACCTTGAAATGGCACGGAGCCTTTACGTTCCTAAGAAATCGCACGCGTCATTAAAAGACATGGAAAAAATCGACACCCCAGGCGTTGGGACAATCGATGAATTAGCGGACTTCTTGAAGGTTGGCGCTGATCAACTCGTTAAGAGCATCTTGTTTATTGCGGATGATCAGCCCGTCATGGCCCTTGTTCGTGGCGACCACGAAGTCAACGACGTTAAGTTGAAGAACTACTTGGGTGCGGACTTCTTAGATATGGCGACACCAGAACAAGCCCAAGAATACCTTGGCGCAAGCTTTGGGTCACTTGGTCCGGTCAACGTTAGTGACGATGTTAAAATCGTCGCCGACGTTTACGTTAAGGATATGGCCAACATTACGGTCGGCGCGAATGAAGATGGGCATCACTTCACCAACGTTAACCCAGAACGGGACTTCCACGCTGAAGATTACGTGGACATCCGCTTCGCACAGGAAGGTGAATTATCACCAGACGGTGCCGGCGTCCTGAAGTTTACGAAGGGGATCGAAATTGGTCACATCTTCAAGCTTGGGACCCGTTACTCTAAAGACTTGCACGCTGAAGTCTTGGATCAAAACGGTCGTAACATCCCAGTTATCATGGGTTGTTACGGGATTGGTGTTTCACGTTTGTTATCTGCAATTGCAGAACAACGTGCCGATGAAAACGGTTTGATCTGGCCAAAAGCGATTGCACCGTTTGACGTTCACGTCATTCCAGTTAACCCTAAGAAGGCCGACCAAGTCGAAGTTGCTGATCAAGTTGAAAAGCAATTAGAAGACGCTGGTTATAAAGTGTTATACGATGACCGTAAGGAACGTCCCGGGGTTAAATTTGCTGATTCTGATTTGATGGGGATTCCTGCCCGGATCACGATCGGTAAGAAAGCCAGCGAAGGCATTGTGGAGATCAAACTTCGCGCAACTGGCGAAACCTTGGAAGTTAAGACTGAAGAAATTGCGAATAATTTAGCAGTTTTGCTTAAAAATATCGATTAGTCGTAACGGTTCAATCGTTGCATGTTGACTAAAAAATGCGTACACTTAATCATTAGTGGATGCGGAAATCACCTAGTTTCGGCAACTTAGAAACTAGGTGATTTTAGTTAGGTATTGAATCAAAGGAGGAGCACGTGTGAGCTTAAATCAGCAAGAAATGTTTGAGAAACTCCTCGAACAAATTGAGATGCCAACGGGGCCGGACTTTGAAGACGCGGCCGTCACGAAGTTAACGGTTCACCAGGCGTCTAAGGTTTGGGAGTTTCACCTGCATTTCCAACACGTATTGCCATACACACAATTTATGACGTTCCAAAATAAATTGCAGATGGCGTTTAAAGACATTGCCCAGGTCACCATGGCGGTTCAAACCGATGACCAGGAAATCAATTCGCGGGCGTTGGCCGACTATTGGGAATGGATCGTACAAAATAGCGGAATTGCCTCTCCGTTAGTCCAGTCGCTTTGCAATAGCAACGTGCCTTCGTTAGACGATGGCCGGGTCATCCTGTTAGCCGAAAATGAAGTGATTCAGAACTTTTTGACTAATCAGGCCCTCGGTCCAATTGAAAGTACCTATCAACGGCTCGGTTTTCCGAAGTTTTCGATTCATACGATGATTGACGAAACCGCGTCGCAGGCTAAAATACAAGAGTTCCATGCCCAGAAGGCCAAATCTGATCAGGCGTTGGCCCAAAAGGCGGAAGCAGCCATTAAAAAGGCGAATGAAAAACGGGCTAAGCAAGCCGATGCACCGGCGCCAGTGGATGGTCCGGTTCAATTAGGTAAACAGATTAACCCGCAGGAACCGGCTAAGCAACTGGTTCAAATTACCGAAGAAGAGCGCTCAGTGATTGTTGAAGGGTACGTTTTTGACATGGAAGTCCGGACGTTACGCTCACAACGACAACTGTTAATTTTGAAAATTACGGATTATAGTTCGTCAATGGTCGTTAAGAAGTTCTCCCGTAACGCCGATGATGAGGCCCAGTTTGCGGCACTCAGTACCGGGATGTGGGTTCGTGTGCGTGGTTCCGTACAAGAAGATAGCTTCATGCGGGATTTGACGATCAACGCTTATGACATTAACGAGACGAGTCATGCGAGTCGCCAAGATAAAGCTCCAGCTGACGAAAAGCGGGTCGAACTGCACGTGCATTCTAATATGAGTACGATGGACGCGACGAACAGTGTCAGCGACTACGTTAAGCAAGCGGGAAAATGGGGGATGCCGGCGATTGCCATCACCGACCATTCCGGTGCCCAAGCCTTTCCCGAAGCTTTTGCCGCGGGTGAAAAGAATCACGTCAAAATTTTATACGGTGTCGAAGCCAACATGGTCGACGACGGTGTGCCAATTGCTTATAACGACGCACCGGACGACTTAAAAGAATCAACGTACGTGATCTTTGATACTGAAACGACGGGACTATCCGCGATTTACGACCGGGTCATCGAACTTTCAGCGGTGAAGATGGAAAAGGGAAACGTGATCGATCAGTTTGAAGAATTTATTGATCCCGGGTTTCACTTATCCGCACAAACCACTAATTTGACCAGTATCACCGATGAAATGGTGCGGGGCTCGAAATCAGAGGAAGAAGTCTTTCGACTATTCCGTGAATTTTACGGCGACGCCATCATCGTTGGGCATAACGTGACGTTTGATATGGGCTTCATGAATACCGGTTACGCCCGGCACCACATGGAAGCTATTACCAATCCAATCATTGATACGCTAACGCTAGCCCGCTGGTTATACCCGGATTTCCGGCGCTACACGTTGGATTCACTGTCCAAAAAATTCAACGTTAACTTGGAACACCATCACCGGGCGATCTATGATGCGGAATCGACGGGACATTTGAACCACATCTTTTTAAAGGATGCGGAAGAACGTTACGGCGTACAACGGCATAATCAATTGAATGACCATATGAGTGAAAACGGGGCGTATAAACACGCCCGGCCTTTCCACGCGACCCTGTACGCAACGACGCAAGCGGGATTAAAGAACTTGTTTAAAATCGTCTCACTATCCAACGTTCAGTACTTTGCGGGTGTGCCACGGGTCCCACGTAGTGTTTTGAACAAGTATCGCGATGGCATCTTGGTGGGATCTGCTTGTCATAACGGTGAAGTCTTTACGGCGATGATGCAAAAGGGGCGGGCTGAAGCAAAGCAAAAGGCCGGTTACTACGACTTTTTAGAAGTCCAACCTAAGGGCATCTACGCTGACTTGATTGAAAGTGGCTTGATTGCAGATAATAAGCACTTAGAAGAAATTATTAAGAACATGGTTGATTTGGGTCACGAACTCAATATCCCGGTTGCCGCAACTGGGGACGTCCACTACTTGAATAAAGAGGACAAAATCTACCGGACGGTATTGATTAAATCGCAACCAAAGATCGCGTTAGGGCGTAAACGAACGGAATGGCCCGATGCGCACTTCCGCACGACCGATGAAATGCTGAATGATTTCCGTTTCTTAGGCGAAGAGACCGCGCATGAAATTGTGGTGGATACGCCTAGAGCGATTGCGGACCGGTTCGAATACGTTCGTCCCGTGAAGGATAAGTTGTATACGCCACGAATGAAGGGTGCCGAAGCCGAAATCAAGCAATTGACGATGGACCGGGCGCACGCGTGGTATGGCGATCCGTTACCAGAAATTGTTCAGGCGCGGGTGGACAAAGAATTAAAGAGTATCATCGGCAACGGGTTCTCAGTTATTTATCTGATTGCCCAACGACTCGTGTTTAAGAGTAATAAGGACGGGTACTTAGTTGGTTCTCGTGGGTCCGTTGGGTCTAGTATCGTGGCGACGTTGTCCGGGATTACTGAAGTTAACCCGATGCCGCCCCATTACCGGTGTCCAAATTGCCAGTATTCAAAATTTTATACAAATAATGAATTCGGTTCGGGTTACGATTTACCGCCAAAGGACTGCCCTAAGTGTGGCACGAACATGGTGCGGGATGGTCAAAACATTCCTTTCGAAACCTTCTTAGGGTTTTATGGGAATAAGGTGCCCGATATTGATTTGAACTTCTCTGGTGACTACCAACCAATCGCCCATAACTACACCAAGGTCTTGTTCGGTGAAAAGAACGTGTACCGTGCGGGGACGATTGGGACGGTGGCTGACAAGACCGGTTATGGTTACGTTAAGGGCTACGAACGCGATACGGAACAAAACATTCGAACGGCTGAAATTGACCGTTTAGCAAAAGGGATGACCGGCGTTAAACGGACGACCGGACAACATCCGGCCGGAATTATCGTTGTGCCCGACTACATGGACATTTACGATTTTACGCCGGTTCAATATCCAGCCGATGATCAAACGGCGGCTTGGCAAACGACCCACTTTGATTTCCATTCGATCCATGACAATATTTTGAAGATCGATATTTTAGGGCATGATGACCCGACGATGATCCGGATGTTGCAAGATCTGTCGGGAATCAAGCCGGAAAGTATTCCACCGGTCGATCCCAATGTCATGAAGATCTTCTCGAGCCCTGAAGTTTTAGGCGTAACGGAAGATCAAATCTTTTCGAAAACGGGGACCCTTGGGATTCCTGAATTCGGGACCCGGTTCGTCCGGGGAATGTTGGAAGAAACGCACCCGTCGACCTTTAACGAACTACTACAAATTTCGGGACTTTCCCACGGAACCGACGTGTGGTTAGGAAACGCCGAAGAACTGATCAAAGATGGTACGGTCACGTTGGCCGAAGTTATTGGGTGTCGTGATAACATCATGACCGACTTGATCCACTACGGAATGGAATCTGATATGTCCTTCCAAATCATGGAACACGTGCGGAAAGGCCGGGGGATTCCTGATGAGTGGCAACAGGCCATGAAGGATGCCAACGTGCCCGACTGGTATATCGAGTCGTGTTTGAAGATCAAGTACATGTTCCCACGGGCGCATGCCGCGGCTTACATTTTAATGGCGTTGCGGGTGGCTTACTTCAAAGTTTACTTTCCACTGGTTTACTACTCCGCTTACTTCTCCGTTCGGGCTGACGATTTTGACCTGGTTGCAATGGCCAATGGTAAGGACGCTACTAAGGACGCCATGAAAGTGATTACCGATAAGGGGATGGACGCTTCCGCTAAGGAAAAGAACCTTTTGACGGTGTTGGAGCTAGCGAACGAAATGTTGGAACGGGGCTTTAAGTTTAAGATGGTCGATCTTTATAAGTCAGATGCTTCGGACTGGTTAATTGACGGCGATACGTTGATTGCGCCGTTCCGGGCAGTCCCTGGCTTAGGCTTAAACGTTGCCAAACAGATCGTCGCTGCTCGGGCTGACAAGCCGTTCCTATCTAAGGAAGACTTGTCAAAACGGGGTAAGGTTTCCCAAACGTTGATCGACTTTATGACGGAAAACGGTGTTTTAAGTGATTTGCCGGATGAAAACCAATTGTCGTTGTTTTAGCGTAAATGAGCGTTATTTAAGGTTTGAAAAGGACTTTTTAAAAGAAAATTGTAAAAAGATTCTAATTTTTTGCGGATAATTCTCATGAAAATGCCAGTATCAGGGATGGGTTTAAGCCCCGATAGTTGCTAAGATATCGCGTATAAACGGCGTAGAGTTGCGGTTTCATCATAATTGTGATAGTATATGAGTGTAATTTAAAACTCGTTAACGAGTGAGCAGCGATGCTCACTCTTTTTATTGGACTAATCTGAATAGGAGGCGCAATCGTGAGCAATAATGTTGTTGAGACGATTCAGCCGATCGCGGGTGCGATCGTCACTGCTCATCAATTTGAACTCGTTGATGTAGAATTTGTCCGGGAGGGCCAGAGCTGGTACCTGCGGATTTATATCGATAAACCAGGCGGCATTAACATTGAAGAATGTGCGATGGTTAGTGATGAATTAAGTGAAAAGTTAGATACAATGGATCCGGACCCAATCCCCCAAGCCTACTTCTTAGAAGTGTCGTCGCCTGGTGCGGAACGGCCATTAAAAAAAGAAGCCGACTATCAAAATGCTGTCGGCAAGTATGTCCACATCGGTTTGTATCAAAAACAAGACGGTAAAAAAGTTTTTGAAGGTGACTTAAAAGAAGTTACCCCGGATACTTTGACACTGGACTATTTGGATAAGACACGTCACAAGACCGTTACGATTGACCGGAAGCAGATCTCACAAGCCCGCTTAGCGGTGAAGTTCTAAATTGACGAAGGAGTTTACTTATGAGTAAGGAATTATTAGGGGCTTTAGACACCCTTGAATCAGAAAAAGGCATCAAAAAAGAAGTTGTTATCGATGCTTTGGAAGCGGCGTTAGTTTCCGCCTACAAGCGTAACTATGGCCAAGCGCAAAACGTTGAAGTTGACTTTGATCAAGTTAAGGGTAATATTCATGTTTATGCGGTTAAAGAAGTCGTTGAAGACGTCTTTGACTCCCGTTTGGAAGTTAGTTTGCAAGATGCATTAGCCATTAACAAGGCTTACGAAATTGGCGATGACATTCGTTTTGAAGTCACACCTAAAAACTTCGGTCGGATTGCAGCTCAAACGGCTAAACAAGTTATTATGCAGCGGGTTCGTGAAGCGGAACGTGGTATTATCTATGACGAATACAGCCAGTACGAAAATGAAATCGTCACGGGTGAAGTTGAACGTCAAGATAACCGGTTTGTTTACGTTAGTTTAGGAAAAGTTGAAGCGGTTATGGGTCGTTCTGACCAATTACCAGGTGAAACTTACCGAATTCACGACAAAATCAAGGTTTACGTTTCTAAGGTTGAAAATGCGACTAAGGGACCTCAAGTATTCGTCTCACGGACCGCACCAGACTTATTGAAACGATTATTTGAACAAGAAGTTCCTGAAATCTTTGATGGTATCGTTGAAATTGTGTCGATTGCTCGTGAAGCCGGGGACCGTGCCAAGGTTGCTGTTCGATCAAATAACCCTAACGTTGACCCAGTCGGAACCTGTGTGGGTCCTAAGGGGCAACGGGTCCAAACAATCGTTAACGAACTACACGGCGAAAACATGGACATCGTGGAATGGACTGATGATACGGCCGTCTTTATCGCCAACGCGTTAAACCCAGCTGAAGTTTTGGATGTCATCTTCGATCCTGAAAACGAACGCGGTTGTACCGTGGTTGTGCCAGATTACCAATTATCATTAGCTATCGGTAAGCGGGGACAAAACGCACGTTTAGCTGCGAAATTGACTGGTTTTAAGATTGATATTAAATCTGAAACCGAAGCATCTGATATAATGGAAGCAAACCCTGAGAACGTTGCGCAAGCTGAAACGGGAAATGAAGCTCCCGTTGATGATGAGCAAACGGAATCAGAAGTCAGTGACGACGTCGTTAGTGACGCAGCTGATGCTGAAGCAACGTCCGAAGCAGACGAACCAACTTCTGCCGATGACGCCGAATAAGTAAGCAAAGTAACTAAAGGAGGTCTGGGATATGAAAAAAAGAAAAGTGCCGTTACGCAAGGACATCGTAACGGGTGAGATGCATCCCAAGAAAGACTTAGTCCGGGTTGTTAAGAACAAGCAAGATGAGGTGTCCGTTGACGCTACCGGTAAAAAACCGGGACGGGGTGCCTACATTGCCCTTGATGTTAAAGTTGCCAAGCGTGCCCAAAAGGAGAAGACCTTTGATAAGGCCTTTGGAATTAAGGTTGGCGCGGACTTTTACGACGAGTTAGTGGCTTACGTTGATCATCAACAAGCCCGAAAGGAACTCTTCGGTAATGACGCCTAATCAAGCTTGTTTAAACCTGCTGGGCCTATCGCGGCGTGCCAGAAAACAGATTGCTGGTGAGGGGCTGACCCTTGCCGCAATCCGTAACCAATCGGCCAAACTCGTGTTTATCGCGAGTGATGCCGGTCCCACGACTGCCAAGAAATTCCATGATAAGGCCCAATCTTATGATGTTCCAGTGATCGATACCTTTACTAAAGCGGAATTAAGTGCCGCATCAGGCAATCAACGGACGGTAATTGCAATTACCGACCGCGGATTTGCCAGAAAAATGGTCGCGATCATGACAAAGTAAAGGAGGGTGAAGATATGGGGAAAAAGCGAATTTATGAATTAGCGAAGGAGCTCAACGTCCCAAGTAAACAGTTGATCGCGCAAGCACAACAGTTGGGATTCTCCGTCAAAAATCATATGTCGACACTCGGTGACACCGAAGCAAGCCAACTAAAGGGTGCTACTTCGGGCGCCACCCATCCTAATCCTAAAGCTACAACGGCTAGTAACACTGGCCGCGTTGCGCCTAGCGCAGCGAAAACTGTGACACGAACTGCTAATCAGCAGCAATCCAACTCGCGTCATCAACAGAGTGGTGATTCTTTGAATAATAATCGTAATAATAACAATAATCAGAGTCGGTCGAACAATAGTCAAAGTCGTTCCAACAATACAAACCGTTCCAGTAACGGTAGTAGCCGGACGACAAATAGCACCCGGAGTACTAGTAACAACACCAACCGGAGTAGCAATACGAGCCGACCAAATAGTAATAACAGTAACCGGTCAAACAACAGCCAGAACCGTTCTAACAACAGTCAGAATCGGTCGAATAATGGCCAAAACCGGTCCAATAATAGCCAGAACCATTCCAACAATGGTCAAAATCGTTCGAACAACAGCCAGAACCATTCTAATAATGGTCAAAACCGTTCAAACAGTTCACAAAATCGTTCCAGCAACGGTAACAGTAGTAACCGGAGCAGTTTGACAACGAACAGTTCACGTAACGGGAGCGGCCGGTTTGGTGGCGGCTTAGGTAGCAACAACAATAACAACGGTGGCGGTAGCCGTTACCGTGGTAACAACAATAGCCGTCGGCGTAATAACCGCAATAACCGTGGTCGTAACAACAAGAACCAACGGATTCGCCAAGTAAGCAACAAGCCTGTTTCTGTTCGTAAGGATAAGCCGTTACCAGAAACGTTGGTTTACACGGTTGGGATGAACGCACAGGATCTGGGTAAGATTTTGCACCGTGAACCAGCTGAAATTATCAAGAAGTTGTTCATGTTAGGCGTTGCCGTTAACCAAAACCAATCATTGGATAAAGAAACCATCGAAGTCTTAGCGGCTGATTATGGTATCGATGCTCAAGAAAAGGTTCAAGTTGACGTTACCGACTTGGATAAGTTCTTCGACGACGAAAACAAGAACACCGAAAACTTAGAAACCCGGGCACCAGTTGTTACCGTCATGGGTCACGTTGATCATGGTAAGACGACGTTGCTTGATAAGTTACGTCATACGCACGTGACTGCGGGCGAAGCCGGTGGGATCACGCAAGCAATCGGTGCTTATCAAGTTAAGCACGATGGCAAGACAATCACTTTCTTGGATACACCAGGACATGCGGCCTTCACTGAAATGCGGGCGCGTGGTGCTGATATTACTGATATCACCGTGTTAGTTGTTGCGGCCGATGACGGTGTAATGCCACAAACAATCGAAGCGATCAACCATGCGAAGGCGGCTAAAGTGCCAATTATCGTCGCTGTTAACAAGATTGATAAGCCAGGTGCTAACCCGAACCACGTGATGGAACAATTAACCGAATATGGTTTAATTCCTGAAGACTGGGGTGGCGATACGATCTTCGTCCAGATTTCGGCTAAGTTCGGTAAGAACTTAGATGAATTATTGGATATGATCCTACTACAAGCCGAAGTGCTGGAATTAAAGGCTAACCCTAAGCAAAACGCTGCTGGGTCTGTCTTGGAAGCTAGTTTGGATCGTGGTAAGGGGTCAACGGCAACCTTGTTAGTTCAACAAGGGACGATGCACGTTGGTGACCCAATCGTTGTTGGGAATACTTACGGTAAAGTTCGGACCATGACAAATGATCATGGAAAACGAATTAAGGAAGCCGTTCCATCAACCCCAATTGAAATTACTGGGTTAAGTGATGTGCCAGATGCTGGGGATCGGTTCGTAGTCTTTGACGACGAAAAGACCGCTCGTGATGCTGGTGAACAACGTGCTAAGCAAGCCTTAATGGACGAACGGAAACAGACGAACCACGTAACGCTTGATAACCTGTTTGATTCAATGAAACAGGGTGAATTGAAGGAAGTCGACGTTATTATCAAGGCCGACGTTCAAGGTTCCGTTGAAGCGTTAGCTGGGAGTTTACGTAAGATCGAAGTTAAGGGCGTTCGGGTTAACATTATCCATACTGCCGTTGGGGCCATTAACGAAAGTGATGTTGCCTTAGCAGAAGCAAGTAACGCCATTATCATCGGGTTTAACGTTCGACCAACGCCACAGGCTAAGTCACAAGCTGACACTGATGACGTGGACATTCGTTTGCATCAAGTCATCTACAACGCAATCGATGAAATCGAAAGCGCGATGAAGGGGATGCTTGAACCTAAATACGAAGAAAAGATTACTGGTCAAGCCGAAATTCGTGAAATCTACAAGGTTTCTAAGATTGGTACGATCGGTGGTGGGATGGTCACTGATGGTGTCATCCACCGCGAATCTGGTGTTCGGGTTATCCGTGACGGTGTCGTTATTTACGATGGTAAGTTAGCTAGTCTACGTCGTTTCAAGGATGACGTTAAAGAAGTTAAACAGGGCTTTGAACTTGGTTTACGGATTGAAGACTACAACGACATTAAAGTGAACGATGTAATTGAAGCTTATGTCATGAAGGAAGTTCCGATTGAATAAGCACCTTAATTGGGAGGTAAACTAAGATGGCACAACATTATCGAGTTGGTCGGCTAGAACAAGAAATTCAACGCGAAGTCGATGATATTTTGTTAAAGCGTGTCCGTGATCCCCGGGTTGCGGGACTCACCATTACTGGTGTGACCGTAACGGGTGATTTACAGCAAGCCACCATTTACTACAGTATTTTATCTGACAAAGCGTCGGATGGTGAAAAGACGGCAGCTGGCCTGGAAAAGGCAAAGGGCTTAATTCGGAGTGAATTAGGTTCCCGGCTGAGCATCTATAAAACACCAGAACTCATTTTTGAACGGGACCATTCTGTTCAATATGGGAGTCATATCGACGAACTAATCAATAATTTAAAACGTCAGGATTAGCCTGATGACTTTAAGCCGCCACGAACTTTCGTGGCGGCTTTTTTTGTGCTAGTGGTAAACTATTAGGCTTAACTGTTGACAATAAAGTAACAACTAGTTATGATAATGGTTGTGCTTAATAAAACAACAAATAATGGTTTAAAAGAAAGAAGACGTTTAATTATGAAATACGCAATTTCAGCAGCAACTGGTCGTTTTGGTCAAATTGTCATCAATGAACTTTTGAAGACGGTCGCACCGTCCGACGTCATCGCAATTGTCCGGAACCCCGAAAAAGCAGCAAAGGTCCTTCCAACGGCGATTACGGTTCGCCAAGCCGATTACACGGATGAACCTGCGCTAGAACAGGCCCTGGCCGGTGTTGACCGCTTCCTGTTTATTTCATCAGTACCAGGTGGTGCCATTTCACGGGAACAACAACATCAAAACGTCGTTACGGCTGCCAAAGCAGCTAGTGTCGGCTACATTGCCTACACGAGTTTTGCTAAAGCGGACACGGCCAAATCTGCGTTATCCACGGATCACGTTTTTACTGAAAAACTGATCAAGGATAGTGGGATGGCTTATTCATTCCTACGTAACGCTTGGTATTTGGAAAATGAAACGTCTTACTTACAAGCTGGTGCCGCTGGAAAAGATGCCATTTACGCAGCTGGTGATGGCAAGGTCAGCTT
The DNA here is from genome assembly GCF_036246185.1 of Lactiplantibacillus paraxiangfangensis. Taxonomy (NCBI): domain Bacteria; kingdom Bacillati; phylum Bacillota; class Bacilli; order Lactobacillales; family Lactobacillaceae; genus Lactiplantibacillus; species Lactiplantibacillus paraxiangfangensis. The sequence continues at coordinate 32,090 of NZ_BTPW01000006.1, read as the reverse complement.
TGCATTGGAACGGGAATACGCCGTTGGTGCAGCTAAAGTCTTATTGTTGGCAGATCCAAAGGCAGTCTACGAATTTGGTGGGCAACCACGTTCGTACGCGGACTTAGCCCAAGCAATCAAGCGGGCAACGGGACGCGACGATTTCCAGTTCAAAGCAGTTAGTCCCGCTGAGTATCAACAAGCTCTGATTGCTGGTGGCATGGATGCTAACATGGCGCCAGTGATGGTTAGCATGCAAACAATGATGGCTGATAATGAATTAAACGTCAGTTCTGACGACTTGGCAACGGTCTTAGGCCACCCGTTGACCCCAATTGAAACGGCAATTAAAGAGATCTTAGCGCGGTAACTTATGATTAGCTGTCAACGGCATCTTCGGGTACAATGAATAAAGATTAAAATGGGTTACAGGGGAGGTGCCAGTTGCATGAAATACTCTTATAAATTGAGCGATGCTATTCACGTTTTGGCGTACGTCGCAATTATTGATGATCAAAAGATCACTAGTAACGATATTGCGGCTAGTATTGAAGCTAATGCTAGCGTTGTTCGGCGACTAATGGCTGATTTGAAACGTGCGGGATTGTTGAGCAGTCAAGCTGGATCGGCCCGCCCCCGGTTAGCCAAACCTGCCGATGAAATCACTGTGCAAGACGTTTTTAAAGCCGTTGAAACCAATCACGACCTGTTACATGTGGATCCGCGGACAAACATGGATTGTCCGATTGGTGCTAACATTCAGCAAACGTTGGATAGTCTTTACGACCGGGTCCAGGCCGCAGCGGAAGCAGAAATGGCGCGCCAAACGTTGGCTGATGTGATTAATGGTATTCAGACTCGGCGGGCACAAATTAGTTAGTCAGAAAGCTGTCATCATTTACGGTGATGGCTTTTTGTGCGTTTTCGCAGTGTGGTATACTGAGAAAAGTTATTTTAAAATGAGGAGCAGTCTAAAATTATGCCAAACGGAATTTTACCGCTATATAAACCTCGTGGTCTAACGAGTTTTGACTGCGTGGCTAAAATCAGAAAATTATACCAAACGCGTAAGGTTGGCCATTCGGGTACCTTGGATCCCAATGTCGATGGCGTTTTGCCAATTTGTATTGGCAACGCTACCAAGGCCGTACAGTTTTTAGTGGCTTCAGGAAAACAATACCAAGGAAGCATTACCCTCGGATTTGCAACGACGACCGAGGATCTTGACGGTGATGAGATTGACCGTAAAGCCATTACAACGCCGTTTACGACTGAACAGATCGACGCGGTTCTTCAGCAGATGACCGGTGAACTGACCCAGATTCCACCCATGTTTTCAGCTGTGAAGGTCAACGGTCGGCGGCTGTACGATTACGCCCGTCACGGTGAGACCGTCGAACGGCCCGTTCGTCACATCACCATCACCAGTTTTGAGCAACGCAAACCAGCGACGTACGATACGGAACAGCAGACCCAGACCATCTACTTTACGGTCGCTTGTAGCAAGGGGACCTATGTGCGGACACTCGCCGTTGACGCGGGGAAAGCTTTAGGCGTTCCAGCCGTCATGAGTGATCTAACCCGTTTAAAGAGTGGTGGCTTTACGCTGGATGAGACGGTGACCTTTGAACAAATTGCTGAGCGAGTCGCCGAAGGAACGGAAGACGAGCTGCTATCACCAATCGATAAGGCGCTCAGTCAATATCCACGGATCACCATTGAAGATGAGCTGTGGTCTAAAGTAAAAAACGGGGTGTGGCTGACGGCGCAAGATTTACAAATAACAGCGCCAGATGCGAGCCCAATGGTTGCGTTGATTTATCAAGACGGCCTAAAATGTCTATATAGTTATCGACCAGATGAACAGCGGTACAAGCCGTTTAAAATGTTTGCGGTCAATTAAGGAGTTCTTTTTCATGCAGGTGATTAATTTACAGTACCCGGTGGATTTCAAGCAAATCCCCGCTGGTCCAAGCGTCCTCGCTCTTGGTTTTTTTGACGGGGTACACCAGGGCCATCAACAAGTCGTTGCGACCGCTAGAAGAGCCGCACGCGCAAAGCAGGCACAACTAGCCGTGATGACGTTTGATCAACACCCGTCCGTCGTCTTTGGAAATGCTGATCCGCAACACGTGCGGTATTTGACAACGGTGGATCAAAAAGCAACGTTAATGGCGGAAATGGGCGTTGATATCCTTTATGTGTTGCACTTTGACCGTGTCGTTGGGGCGTTACCACCCCAAACGTTTGTTGATCAATTGATCGTGGGCTTACATGCCCAGACGGTGGTCGCCGGTTTCGACTACACGTACGGTCCTAAGAACGTTGCAAATATGCAACACTTGGGTGAATATGCGCAGGGACGGTTTGACATTATCGAAGTGCCAAAAGCGGTTCTTGGTGATCAAAAAATTAGTTCAACGCGAATTCGAACGGCGTTGGATGCGGGTGACATTGACCTCGCCAATGACTTGCTCGGTTACCAGTACGAAACGGCTGGTGAAGTGGTTCACGGGGAAGCCCGCGGCCGGACCCTCGGTTTTCCAACGGCTAACGTTGCCCACGGGAGCAATGCCCGGGTACCAGGCATTGGGACGTACGTCACGATGGTCCAAGTAGGCAATCAGTGGGTCATGGGGATGGCATCCGTTGGGCGTAACGTGACGTTTGGTGATGACCGGCCCATCACGGTTGAAATCAACTTACTCAATTTTAGTGGCGATATTTATGGCCAGACGGTGACGGTTCGCTGGGCACACCGGATGCGCGGGGAAGTTAAGTTTGCTAGCGCGGATGAATTAGTCGACCAGTTGAAGCGTGATGAACAGGAGACGCGTGACTATTACGTGGCGCACCCATTTCTAGTGACGCCCCGGTTAACGGCAGTGCAACAACAAAAGCAATCAAAAACGGAGGAAGCATAATGGCAGCGACGGATAAAATCTTTCAACATGGTACTTTAGGATTGTTAGTTCCCGGTTTGTTCGACGGAACGATTACGGCCGGTGAATTGCTGACCCATGGGGATACTGGGATTGGGACGCTTGATGGTTTGAACGGGGAAGTAATTATCATCAACGGCCATGCCTACCAAGCACGTGAGGATGGTCAGGTACGAGAAATCGCTTCTGATGAGACCTTACCGTTTGCATCGGTCCACTTTGAAAAGCCCGATATCAGCGCGCCAATTGAAACGACGAACCAGGCGGACTTTGAGACCCAAGTTGTCCGTGATTACCGGTTAAGAAACGTTTTCGCTGCAATTCGGATTGACGGAACGTTTAAAACCATTAAGACGCGGGTAGCGCCAAGACAGCAGCCGCCTTATAAGACGTTGGTTCAAGCGACGGCAACTCAGCCCGAGTTCAGTGGGGAGCACGTTCAGGGGACCATTGTCGGCTATTACGCGCCGCAGCTCTTTCAAGGTGCCACGGTCGGTGGGTTCCACTTACACTTTTTGAGTCAGGACCATCAATTAGGCGGGCACTTATTAGGCTTTGAAATTGAACAAGCCGAATTGAAAATTCAACATTTTGCTGATTTTCAAGTTCATTTGCCAATTGATAACGAGGCCTACTTACAAGAAGAATTTGATAACGAAACGATCGACCACGCCATTAACAAGGCGGAACGTTAAGCAAACGACCTTTTGGCTATAGTGGTATAAAAATAACGGTTCAGAAATTTTACTCAACAGATTTCTGAACCGTTATTTTAATTTGGCTTAATTTCGGTTTTGGGTAAAAAAATTAGCACGATTTGCGTTTATTATTAGCACTCTAATAATAAGAGTGCTAATATAGACGTTGTGAAAGGGAAAAGGTCATGGTAAGGGTGCCAAGTATCAGCTAGTTTTGCTAAATCTTGTTTCAAAATCATCATGGCTAGACCACCGTTTAGCAAGGGATTGAGACCTGATTCAATTAGTTGGTAGTGGATATAAAAAATACTTTGCCCTTCCTTGACTTTCACCTGAAGGGTTGTTATATTAGTAATTGTGTTAGCACTTAACTTAACAGAGTGCTAAAAAGAGGTGATGATCACGTTAACTGAACGACAAAGCCTGATTTTGAAGGCCATTGTTCGTGACTATACCGAAGGCGGTAATCCCGTTGGATCCAAGTCGCTGGTGCAAGAGTTGCCAGTGAAGGTCAGCTCCGCAACCATCCGTAACGAGATGGCACGACTTGAAGACCTTGGGTTGATCGTTAAGACGCACCTATCATCAGGTCGGATTCCATCTATTAAAGGGTATCGGTACTACGTTGACCATATTTTGAAACCAGAAAAGGTTGACGGTCAAGATTTGAAAGTCATCCAGCATTCGTTGGGTGGCGAGTTCCATAAGATCGACGAAATTGTTGCGCAATCTGCCGACATCTTGTCACAATTGACTAGTTACACGACGTTTACGTTACGACCAGAGTTAAAAGATAGTCGGTTGAGTGGGTTCCGTCTCGTGCCACTTGGCAACCATCAAGTGATGGCGATCCTTGTGACGAACAACGGCGACGTTGAAAATCAGACGTTTACGATTCCCAATGATTTATCTGGTGATGAGCTCGAACCGGTTGTTCGGTTTATCGATGATCAATTGATTGGCCTGCCGTTACAAGACGTCCTGCAAAAATTACAAAAGGAAATCCCACTGAAGCTTGCGAAGTACTTGCAAGATCCTAAGGGGTTCTTAGATATTTTTGGCAGTGTATTGTCCAAGGCAGCCTCTGAACGATTCTACGTCGGTGGTAAGTTGAATCTTTTCAACTATACGAGCCAACAGAATCCGCGAGAATTGCAGTCATTGTACTCGTTGCTTGACCAAACGGACAACTTAGCGAATGTGATTGGGCCACCTGGTCAACACATTCAGGTTCGTATCGGTAATGAGATCACCAACGATTTGTTGAAGGATTACAGTTTAATCACTGCGACGTACGATGTTGATCAGCACGGTAAAGGGATGATTGCCATCCTGGGCCCGACAGCGATGCCGTATTCGCGGATGATTGGACTGATGGGTGCGTTCCAACAGGAGCTTGCCCGCAAATTATTAGATTATTACCGGTACTTTGACGAGTGACGGACAGGGAGATGAAAGCATTGGCTAAAGAAACAAAGAGTGCTGAAGCAGCTGAAGAAACAACTTCAACGGCCACCAGTACGACTAGTGAAGCTAGTCAAGCCGCGACTTCGACTGCCAGTGAAACAGCAGGTGCAGCGGACAAACAGTCGGCCAAAGATCCACGCGATGAACAGATCCAAAGTTTGAAAGATCAGCTTAATCAAAAGGATGACCAGTTACTTCGTGCCCAAGCGGAAATTGTGAACATGCAAAACCGCAACAAGAAGGAACAGGCCGCAATGATCAAGTATGATGGTCAATCGTTAGCTAAGGATGTTTTACCCGTTTTGGATAACTTGGAACGGGCATTATCAACGCAGGCAGACGACGAGGCAGCACAACAGTTGAAGAAGGGCGTTGAAATGGTCTATGGTCATTTACAAGACGCTTTGAAGAAACACAGTGTTACCGAAGTGCCAGCTGATGGTGAGAAGTTTGATCCAAACGTTCACCAAGCTGTTCAGACAGTACCTGCTGACAAGGATCATCCGGCTGATACGGTTGTTCAAGTCTTACAAAAGGGTTACCTTTTCAAAGACCGGACGCTCCGCGCAGCAATGGTCGTTGTCGCACAATAAATAATTAAAAATAAAAATAAATTAAAAAGAGGTTTGTTGATTTATGGCAAGTAATAAAATTATCGGTATTGACCTCGGGACGACGAACTCTGCAGTTGCCGTTCTCGAAGGTAATGAACCTAAGATTATCACAACTCCTGAAGGTGGCCGGACGGTCCCATCAGTCGTTGCGTTTAAAGATGGCGAAACTCAAGTTGGTGAAGTTGCCAAACGGCAAGCAATCACTAACCCTAACACTGTTTCATCAATCAAGCGTCACATGGGTGAAGCGGGCTACAAAGTAAATGTTGATGGCAAGGACTATACGCCACAACAAATTTCTGCGATGATTTTACAATACATCAAGGGCTTTGCTGAAGACTACTTGGGTGACACGGTTGAAAAGGCCGTTGTAACCGTTCCTGCATACTTTAACGATGCGCAACGGCAAGCAACCAAGGATGCTGGTAAGATTGCCGGCTTAAACATCGAACGGATTATCAACGAACCAACCGCCGCTGCATTGGCTTATGGTTTGGATAAAACCGACAAAGATGAAAAAATCTTAGTCTATGACCTTGGTGGTGGGACTTTTGATGTTTCCATCCTTGAATTAGGCGACGGGGTCTTTGAGGTGTTATCAACCAATGGTGATACGCAACTTGGTGGTGACGACTTTGACCAAAAGATTATCGACTGGTTAGTTGCTGACTTTAAGGCTAGCAACGGTGTCGACTTATCCCAAGACAAGATGGCCTTACAACGGTTAAAGGATGCTGCTGAAAAAGCTAAGAAAGACCTTTCAGGTGTTTCTGAAGCCCAAATCAGTTTGCCATTTATTTCTGCCGGCGCAAACGGCCCATTACACTTGGAAACCACGTTAACTCGTGCCAAGTTTAATGAATTAACGGCTGACTTAGTTGAAAAGACGCGGATTCCTGTTGAAAACGCGTTGAAGGATGCTAAGTTATCTGCCAGTGATTTGGACGTTGTGATCTTAAACGGTGGGTCTACTCGGATTCCAGCCGTTCAAGACGCCGTTGAAAAGTGGACTGGCAAGGAATCAAACCACTCCATTAACCCTGACGAAGCCGTTGCTTTAGGGGCTGCCGTTCAAGGTGGTGTCATTACTGGTGACGTTAAAGACGTTGTTTTACTTGACGTTACGCCACTTTCCCTTGGAATTGAAACCATGGGTGGGGTCTTCACTAAGTTGATCGATCGGAACACGACGATTCCAACAAGCAAGTCCCAAGTCTTCAGTACTGCTGCGGATAATCAACCTGCCGTAGATATTCACGTTTTACAAGGTGAACGTCCAATGGCTGCTGATAACAAGACGCTGGGCCGTTTCCAATTAACGGACATTCCAGCTGCACCCCGTGGTGTTCCTCAAATCGAAGTTAAATTCGATATTGATAAGAACGGTATCGTGAACGTTTCCGCTAAGGATATGGGCACGAACAAAGAACAAAAGATTACCATCAAGAGTTCATCGGGTCTTTCTGACGATGAAATTGATCAAATGGTCAAGGAAGCTAAAGAAAACGAAGACGCCGACAAGAAGCGTAAAGAAGAAGTTGACTTGAAGAACGAAGTTGACCAATTGATCTTCACGACTGACAAGACGTTGAAGGAACTCAAAGGTAAGGTTTCTGATGAAGAAGTCAAGAAGGCGCAAGATGCCCGTGACGCTTTGAAGAAAGCCCAAGACGACAACAATGTTGACGAAATGAAGGCCAAGAAGGACGACTTGAACAAGATCGTGCAAGACTTGTCAGTTAAACTTTATCAACAGACCCAACAAGCTGAAGGCGCAAAAGCTGGCGCTGATGGCAAGGCTGCTGATCAAGGTAAGAGTGACGATGACAATACGGTTGACGGTGACTTCGAAGACTTAGATAAAGATAAGGATAAGAAGTAATACCGAGTAAACAAAAAAGGCCAGGGCCGCGCGGTCTTGGCCTTTTTGCTTTAAATATGCTAATATTAATGAGACTTTAAAGGGATCATTAGGAGGTTACGATGGCAGAACAAGACTTATATAAGGTTCTGGGTGTTGAAAAAGACGCCAGTCAGGATGAAATCAAAAAAGCTTACCGCAAGCTTTCAAAGAAGTATCATCCCGATTTGAACCACGAACCCGGTGCAGAAGAAAAGTTTAAAGCTGTCAATGAAGCGTATGAAACGTTAGGTGATCCGCAAAAACGGAGCCAGTACGATCAATTTGGATCCGCTGGCGGGCAGCAAGGTTTCGGTGGTGGCGCTGGCGGCTTTGGCGGTCAAGACTTTGGTGGTTTTGGCGGCGGCGGTGGTTTCGACGACATCTTCAGTCAGTTTTTCGGTGGCGGGGGCGGTGGTAGCCGCCGTCCTAACCCGACGGCGCCGCAACAAGGCCGCGACTTACAATATGAGATGACGCTAGAATTTGAAGACGCCATCTTTGGTAAGAAGACTAATATCACCTATAACCGTGAAGAACAATGTGAGACTTGTGGTGGTTCCGGTGCTAAGCCAGGGACTTCACCAGTTACTTGTTCTAAGTGTCACGGGAGCGGGTATATTCAAGTTCAAACGAATACACCACTTGGTCGCATGATGAGTCAGCAAGTTTGCGACGTTTGTCATGGGACTGGGAAAGAAATCAAAGAAAAATGTGCAACCTGTGGTGGTTCTGGTCATACTGAACAGAGCCATTCCATCAAGGTTACCGTTCCTGCTGGGGTTGAAGAAGGCCAACAAATGCGTCTTCAAAACCAAGGTGAAGCTGGGGCTAATGGGGGTCCTTACGGGGACTTGTTCATTATTTTCCGGGTTGAACCTAGCAAAGACTTCGAGCGGGATGGTGCGACGATTTACTTCAAGTTACCAATCGATTTTGTACAAGCCGCGTTAGGTGACGAAGTTGAGGTCAAGACCGTGCACGGTGACGTTAAACTCAAGATTCCAGCCGGCACCCAAACGGGCACAACTTTCCGCTTACGTGGGAAGGGTGCACCGCGGTTACGGGGTAATGGTAATGGTGATGAGCGGGTAACCGTCGCAATTGAAACACCGACCCATCTAAATAAGGGACAAAAAGAAGCTTTGAAGACTTTTGCCAAAGCCAGTGGTAAAACCGTTGCTGGTAATGGAAAGAGTTCACTTTTCGATAAGTTACGTGGTGTTTAAGGGTTTCTTAACCTTTTCAGCACTGTACAAATGAAATTTGATCAAAGGGACCGTCCAACCGACACCAATCGGCTGAATGGTCCCTTTTGTTGTGGGTACCCGCAAGTGGCCACTACCGTTTATTAACTAACCTTTCAGAGTGCTTGATTTGAGACAAACCGTTTCGTTCTGCTGTAATTGGGATGCGGTCCAGTGCTAGAATTAATCAAGGAGGTAAAGGAAAGCCAATCTTTGTGGGGGATGGTTTAACGGTTATGTTACAAAATCGTTACAGTAATGTCAGTGGTTAAAACGGACGTGCAGGGTTTTTATCCTTTTCGAATGGAGTTGTGAATTTGCTAGGATGATTGTTAGAATTATCCTTGAACTTAGCGTACTCGCAGTGAAGCTATACGCGGATCAAAAAGAGTCCGTGATAAATTAGACTAGTGGGGAAGTTAATAATTTGAAGTCAAATAAGGGATTAATCGTAATCGTTCTTGGGCTGTTAGTGCTTGGTGGTGCCGGAACGTGGTTTGTTCGACACCAAGCACGCACCGCAAAGACCGAGCAAATTCAACGCAAAAAGAAAAAGACGGCCAAGGCCGTTGCAAAGAAAAATTCGCAACTGAGTCGTAAAGTTAACCGAACAGAATTTGTGAATACAAAGTCGCCGAAAAAACAAATTACTAAGACGCTCGAATTGAGCCATTTTGTTGGGACGGCGCTGGTCATCAAAAATGATCAGGTGATTTACCAAAAAGGATTTGGATACGCTGATCAAGCGATGGCAATCAAGAACACGCCAGCATCTAAGTACCAAATCTTATCGATTCAAAAGTCGATTACCGCGGTGGGCATTATGCAACTGGTTCAAGCGGGAAAGATGAAGCTAAGTGATCCGGTGACGAAGTACTATCCAACTATCAAGTACGGTCGCAATACGACCATTCGTCAGATGTTAGATATGACGACCGGTTACTGGTTAAAAAAGGGCTCTAAGAAGCCGTTATCTGAAGCACAAACGGTTAATTACGTCTTAGATCACATGGTTTATCGTAAGCAAAAGGTCGGCATCTTCAACTATTCCGCGGCGAACTACGTTTTACTCGCTGGGATTATTCGCAAGGTATCCGGTCAATCTTACCAACACTTTATTAATAAACAGATTATTCATAAGCTGGGATTGAAACACACCGGTTTTGTGGTTAACGGGATGGGAACTAATGCGACGACGGGCTACAAAGCGTCGGCTAAGCAAATTCTCCCTAAGTATAAACACCAAGAGCATGAGACGAAGGCCCAAATGCATAGTGAACTTGGTACTGGTCAGATTTATATGTCGACCGGTGACCTATTCAAAGTTGAAAGTGCAATTTTAAAGGGCAAGTTGATCAAGAAGGCCAACGTCGCGATTCTGCATACGCGGACCGCGACCGGCGAATATGGCGGTGGGGTCTATAACATCAGTAACGGGATCCGCTCACACGGGTTGGGTTACGGCTATGAGTCCGACGTCCACGTTTCGGCAGATGGTCGAAGCGGCGTGGTACTACTCAGTAATTACCGACGCCGTTCGGCTAGTATCGAATTTGCCGCCAACAAAATATTTAGTGAATTAATGATTGGTGATTTATAAACGCCATTGGGATGAATAATTTGAGGAGGTGAAGGCATGTTCGCAAAATTGAAAAGCTGGTTTCAACGTCCGGTGGTTCAATTCATTGCGCTAACAGTATTTTATTTTGCTGTCATGCTGGCTTTGGTTTACCTATACGGGTACAGTGGGATCAACCAGGCCAAGTTCATTTACAATGAATTCTAGTAGGTGGACGCGTTAATTTATTGTTTGGGGGAAATTAATAATGATTAAAAATGTCATCAAAACAATCGATGATTACGCACGGACGCAACCCACTAAAGTGGTGTATGACGTCCAAGGCGTACAGCACACGTATGCTGAATTAAAAGCTTATTCAGACGCACTAGCAGCGCATTTAGATACCTTAGATTTACCAGCCAAAGCACCAATTATTGTCTTTGGTGGGCAAACCTTTGAAATGATTGCCACCTTCTTAGGCGTGGTTAAGTCTGGTCGGGCTTATATCCCGATTGACACCCATTCGCCTAACGAACGGTTGACGATGATCAACGAAATTGCAAAGCCAGCGGCGGCCATTGCCGTTGTTGATTTACCAACTGGTGTCGGCACGACGCCAGTGATTACGCCAGATCAATTGGACGCCATTTTCAAGACGACCGTTGATTATCAGGCTGATCATGCGGCCGAGGGAGACGATGATTACTATATTATCTTTACTTCCGGGACTACTGGTAAGCCTAAAGGGGTTGAAATCAGTCACGACAACTTATTAAGTTACGTTAACTGGATGCTCAGCGATGATTTTGGTCTACCAAAGCAACCAAACTCATTATCGCAACCACCGTATTCTTTTGATTTATCCGTGATGGATCTTTACCCAACCCTTGCAATGGGTGGGACGCTCTACGCGTTACCAAAGGCGGTTACTGATGACTTCAAGCAATTATTTGCCGCTTTACCAACGTTGCCAATCAACGTTTGGGTCTCAACGCCATCGTTCATGGATATCTGTTTGTTGGAACCCAAGTTTGATGCTGAACACTTACCAAGCTTGACGCACTTCTTGTTCTGTGGTGAAGAATTGACGCATAAGACCGCGGCAACGTTAAAGAAACGTTTCCCAGATGCGCGGATTTTTAACACTTATGGTCCAACTGAAACGTGTGTTGCGGTGACCCAGATCGAAGTTACTGATGACGCGTTAGCTAAGTTTGACCGGTTACCAATTGGTTACGCTAAAGCTGATACTAAAATGATGATCGTTGACGAGGACGGTCACGAAGTTCCTAACGGTACGGAGGGCGAGTTAATTATTTCTGGCCCTAGCGTTTCAAAGGGTTACTTGCACAATCCTGAAAAGACTGAAAAAGCGTTCTTCAGCTTAGATGGTCAACGCGCTTACCATTCCGGTGATATCGGGACGATGGATGACGATGGGTTGTTCCGTTACCGGGGCCGGGTCGATTTCCAAATCAAGATGCACGGTTACCGAATTGAATTGGAAGAAGTTGACCACTTCTTAGGACAACAACAACATATTAAACAAGCCGTTGCGGTTCCAAAATATAATAAAGAGCATAAAGTCACACAGATGATTGCCTACGTTGTGCCGAAGTCAAATGATTTTGAAACGGATTTCGCGCTGACAACGGCGATTAAAAAGGACCTTCAAGGAATGATGATGGAATACATGATTCCCCAACGGTTCGTCTACAAAGAGAGCTTGCCATTAACGCCTAACGGTAAAATTGATGTCAAGTCGATCATTAAAGAGGTTAATCCAGAATGATGTCTTTTGACCCATACGGTAACCCGACGTACTTTGTATTGCTCTTTATTGCGTTGCTACCGTTAATGATTGGTCTACTTTACGGGCGACGTTCGCACGTTTACGAATCGATCATTTCATTCATTTTCTTACTGTTAACGTTCGGTGGTGTCAAATGGCATACCGGGATTGCGTTAATTTGTTACCTGATTTACCAGATCACACTGGTGTGGCTGTATTCCAAGTATCGTCAGCGACCGGATTCACCCAATAAGGGTTGGATCTTTGTGGTCAGTGTTATTTTGGCGATTGCTCCGTTAGCGGCTGTTAAAATCACGCCAGCGGTCAGCCATGGCGCTAGTTCAATCATTGGTTTCTTGGGAATTTCTTATTTAACCTTTAAAGTGGTTCAAACCATCATGGAAACTCGTGATGGTGTGATTAAAGAGTTCCATCCGGTCTTGTTCGGGCAGTTCTTACTGTTCTTCCCAACCATCTCATCTGGTCCAATCGACCGTTATCGGCGGTTTGTTAAGGATTATGATAGTGTACCAACCCGGAGTAAGTACTTGGGATTAGTTGAAAAAGGGGTCCGCTATATTTTCTTGGGCTTCCTTTACAAGTTTATCCTGGCTTACATTTTTGGGACCCGGATGTTACCCGTTGTTGAACACGCTGCTTTACAAGCACACGGTATTTCATGGGCGCTTGTCGGTGTCATGTACGTGTACAGTATGGACTTGTTCTTTGACTTCGCCGGTTACAGTTTGTTTGCCGTCGGGATCAGTTACTTGATGGGTGTGGAAACACCAATGAACTTTAACCAACCTTTCAAGTCTAAGAACATCAAAGACTTCTGGAATCGTTGGCACATGACGTTGTCATTTTGGTTCCGTGACTTTATCTACATGCGGTTAGTTTTCTTCTTCATGAAGCATAAGGTCTTCAAGAGTCGGATCACGACTGCCAACGTTTGTTATGTCATCAACATGCTGATTATGGGGTTCTGGCATGGGGAAACGTGGTACTACATCGTTTATGGGCTGTTCCATGGTTTGGCAATGGTCGTCAACGATGCCTGGCTACGTTACAAGAAGAAGCATCAGGCGCAGATTCCGTCCAATAAGTTTACGGAATACTTTGCGATTTTCCTGACGTTTAACGTGGTTTGTTTCAGTTTCTTGATTTTCTCAGGATTCCTGAACACGTTATTCTTCACAGCTCGGCCATAAATTTAATTTAAGGGAGTAATTTATTATGGATGATACAAAAGCAACGGTCTTATCAATTTTACAAGATTTAACTGGTGAAGACGTGTCAGGTAACATGGACACGAACTTGTTTGACGAAGGTATCCTTGATTCAATGGGTTCAGTTCAACTCTTATTGGAATTACAAAACCAATTAGGAATTGAAGTGCCGGTCTCAGAATTCGAACGGTCAGAATGGGACACACCGGCTAAAATTGTTGCTAAGGTCGAGAGTATGCAATGAGTGTTTCCAAACGCCTTTTTAAGATTTTTGGGCCAATTATTTTGGCGGCAATCTTATTATTGGCCGTTCTGCTTTCACCATTCTCATTTGGATTAAACCACGTTTCTAAAGATACTGAACGTAGCGCAGCGGTGTCCTTGTCAGCCAACGTTTTAAAGGGCCGACAGATTAAGCGCCAAGCGTTGAGTGATGGTTACGTGCCGTTCTTCGGTTCATCTGAATGGTCTCGGTTTGACCCGATGCATCCATCCGTATTGGCAGAAAAGTATCACCGTGATTACCGCCCGTTCCTGCTGGGTGCACGGGGAACGCAATCTTTGACCCAGTACTTCGTGATGCAATCGGTTAAAAAGCAGATTACAAATAAGAAGGCCGTCTTCGTAATTTCGCCACAGTGGTTCGTCCCACAAGGCACTGCGAAAGATGCTTTTGCTTACTACTACTCACCACTACAAACCATTGACTGGCTCCAGACGGAAAAAAACACTGAGATGGATCGTTACGCGGCAAAACGCTTGTTACAGATGCCATCCGGTTCTTCCGACAAGGTGTTAGCAGGTGCGTTAGCGCGGGTCGCCGCTGGTTTTAAACCAACTGGTGCACAGATGGCTTACGTGAACTACAAGGCGCGGGTGTTAGGTAGTGAAGATGAATTCTTCTCCCGGTTTGGGATTGCCGGTAAGAACTTGAATACCGTCAATCAGCAGGCTAAACAGTTACCAGCAACTTACGATTTTAATAAATTAGATGCGTTAGCTGGTAAAATTGGGAAGGCCCAAACGACTTCTAATAGCTTGGAAATCAGCAACCGGTTCTGGAAGACCAAGCTGAAGCGTAACTACAAACGCTTAGAAGGTTCCCAGACGCACTTGAACTATACCAAGTCACCAGAATTTGCTGACTTCCAGTTAGTCTTGAACCAATTTGCCCAGACGCATACCGACGTATTATTCATTATTCCACCAATTAACCAACGGTGGTCGGATTACACCGGTTTGTCGATGGACATGATTGCAAAATTCGATCAGAAGATTCGTTACCAGTTAACCAGCCAAGGGTTTAACAACATTGTTGATTTAACCCAAGACGGTAACGAAGATTACTTCATGACCGATACAATTCACTTAGGTTGGCGTGGATGGTTAGCGGTTGATCAAAAGGTCAATCCGTTCTTAAGCAAGACCAATACACCGAAACCAAAATATAAAATCAACGACGACTTCTATTCGAACAAGTGGCAACAGTTGGATCCGGATGAGTTGGGCACGTTTGAAACTAAATAGTGATGACAAATCGCACTAGCCAATTGGTTAGTGCGATTTTGAGTTTTGCGGATAAATTGAGATTACTTGCTTTAGTTGGTATAATTGTAAGGATTAGGAATTAGGAAGAAAGTAGGAAAATCAATGGATAAAGCGACAATGCAGGATCGACAAAAGCACATCCGGAATTTTTCAATCGTCGCCCATATTGACCATGGTAAATCAACATTGGCGGATCGGATTCTTGAATTAACGGATACCATTTCGAAACGAGAAATGCAGGATCAGGTACTGGATTCAATGGATCTAGAACGAGAACGTGGGATTACCATCAAGTTAAATGCGGTGGAGTTGCATTACCAGGCCAAAGATGGTGAAACGTATATTTTTCACTTGATTGACACCCCGGGACACGTCGATTTCACGTACGAAGTTTCGCGGAGTTTAGCGGCCTGTGAAGGCGCCGTATTGGTTGTGGACGCAGCCCAAGGGGTTGAAGCCCAGACACTGGCAAACGTCTACTTGGCAATTGACGATGACTTGGAAATTGTTCCGGTAATCAACAAGATCGACTTGCCATCTGCGGAACCCGAAAAGGTCCGCAAAGAGATCGAAGACGATATCGGGATTGACGCAGAAGACGCTGTGCTAACTTCTGCTAAGGCCGGAATCGGGATTGAGGACCTCCTTGAACAAATCGTGAAGAAAGTCCCAGCACCACAGGGCGATATCGACGCACCGTTAAAGGCGTTGGTCTTTGATTCAGTGTACGATGACTACCGCGGGGTTGTTTTGAGTATCCGAGTGCACGAAGGAATTGTTCGTCCTGGTGACCGCATTCGGTTGATGAATAGTGGTAGTGAGTACGAAGTAACCGAAGTTGGAGTTAACTCGCCCAAACCACTGGCGCGGGACTTCTTAATGGCTGGAGATGTTGGTTACATCACGGCCAGCATCAAGGACATTCAGGATACCCGGGTGGGTGATACGGTGACTAACGCCGCACGCCCAGCTGAAAAGGCGTTGGAAGGTTACCGCGAAATGCACCCAATGGTTTACGCTGGGATTTATCCAACCGATAATGCCAAGTTTACCGATTTACGTGAAGCGTTAGAAAAGCTGAAGTTAAACGATGCGGCGTTGGAATTTGAAGCCGAATCGTCACAGGCGTTAGGGTTTGGGTTCCGGTGTGGTTTCTTAGGGTTATTGCACATGGATGTCGTTCAAGAACGGCTGGAACGTGAATTTAACTTAGACTTGATCACGACCGCACCATCAGTAACGTACCACGTTCTGATGACTGATGGAACTGAAAAAGACGTCGAAAACCCAGCTGAAATGCCGGAAGCGTCGTCAATTAAAGAGATTCGGGAACCTTACGTTAAGGCGCAGATCATGGTGCCAAACGAATACGTTGGGGCCGTCATGGAATTGGCCCAACGTAAGCGGGGCGAGTTCGATACGATGGAATACTTAGATAATAACCGGGTCAATGTGGTGTACTACATTCCGTTATCCGAAATTATCTTTGATTTCTTCGATAAGTTGAAGTCCAATACGCGGGGGTATGCTTCCCTTGATTACGATATTGACGAGTACCGTGCAAGTGATTTGGTCAAAATTGATATCTTGTTGAACGGTGATCAAGTTGATGCGTTGAGCTTTATTGCGCACCGGGACTTTGCGCCGGCACGTGGTCGGGAAATTGCTTCGAAGTTGAAGACGATTATTCCACGACAAAACTTTGAAATTCCAGTTCAGGCGACGATTGGTTCTAAGGTCATTGCCCGGACGAACATCAAGGCTTACCGGAAGGACGTTACGGCCCACTTATACGGTGGTGACCGAACTCGCCGGATGAAGTTACTTGAAAAGCAAAAAGCAGGTAAGAAGCGAATGAAGGCTGTCGGTCGGGTAGAAATCCCACAAGAAGCGTTCATGGCAGTTTTGAAAACTGACGAGGAAGAAAACCCGTCATAGAAGGGTTCCGCTGAGGCGGAGCTTTTTTATTTGGGTGTTTTGCCAACATTGAGACTGTAATGTTGGCAAAATAGACATAGTCTTTGTTTAAAAAAACGCTCAAAGCTATTTAAAGTAGCCTTGGGCGTGAAAGTAAGAAAATTTTAAATGCAGATACTTCTGAAATTTCAAAAATTATCTCAGTGATTTAAAAGGATCTCTTTAAGTGCTTCTTTAACAAGTCGGGTTTGAGTTGCAGAAACAACGAGAGCAATCTCCGTGATTTCCTGAATCTGATCGTCGTTAAATGAGGAACTATGGGAAGTTGCTTTTGCAATGTGTTCAGCGAATTTACTTTGAAGATTTGAATCTTTAGCTGTTTTTTCCAATGCAGAGCTAAATGCATTATTAATATCATTAGCGGTTAACTGGTTCACAAGTATCACCTCCTTAAGTTGATTATCGCATAAAGAACGGATGTGGTAGTGATGAAAGCTTGTCGTGAAAAAAGTTAGCACTATCATTAATACCTGAAAAAGTATTTTAGCTAACATAATCAAGCAATCTAGGGACTCACTAGTACAACAGATAGCCATTTTCTGGATTTGATGTATTACGTGTAGACAAGTTAATTAAGCTGAGTTGTACGCATGATAATGCGAGATCTACTTGGTATCCCTTTGAAAGGGTTTATGATGATGCTTACTTGGAACATGCGCCTGGACCGGAGTATGAACCTGACAGTATCGGCTTACGGTTAGAGCGGATATCTGATAATTTGGTATATCAGAGTCATCATCAGTAAGTAGTATATGAGTGTCTCTTTCGGTGGCAGGCTTTAAAGAACAGCTGATTTTGGCTTTAAGGTGCAAAATAATCCCTCACTAGTCATAAGGATAGTGAGGGATTATTTAGTTTTGATCATTTTGAAGTGTCTTCAGTGTTTAAAGGCAGTGATTTTGATCTTTCAGCAATTAGGTCAGTTAGTTCGGCCAAGTCATCTGCTGTAGCCATTTTTTTAATGAAGTTACGGGCTACGGAACGCCAATTAATATACTGCGTGCGCTCTTTGTTTTTTGTATCCCATTTTTTATTGGCGCGTTTTTTTGCTTCAGTGTATTCAGCCATATTTAAGCCCCTTTATATTTTTTATGTAGAACGGCCCCTTACTAGTTTTCCTTTCATTTGACATGATTAGTCCGTGACAAGAAACAATAGTTCTGTTGTTCTTATATAACTATTATAATGTTTAGAGATGTATTTCGGGTCGAAAAAATATAATTAAAACTAGAAAAACAGTCTACCGATAACTAGTAGACTGTTTTTGCTTTAAATAATGATCTTCACCAGAGTGGTTTTAGAATCGCTTAGCCAGTGCCTTAGTCTTGAAGTAGTACTTCGTTGGGGCACCTTCATCTTCCATGGTTGCGGGCCGGCTTGCCCGTAAAGAAGCGTGGTGGTGACGCGTCACCTTTTTCCAAAGGGGACCGCCATCCGTGGCGTACTTGCCCACGATGTAATTTCCGTGATACTTTTTGACACCTAGTTCAGAATGACCGTAAGCGTACCGTGGGAACTTCTTGCCTGATACCTTGTACCAGTGGGAACTCGTCGCACTCTTAGTATAAAAGTGGTACTTGGTTGCCTTAACCTGGTCATACTTATGCCGACGACTATTATAGTGATACCAATGTCCCCGCAATGAAGTTGGCACGGTCGTGTAGTGGTGACGCTTAGCGCTAGCCGTTGTCGTTCCCACGGACAAGGTTAACCCTAACGTCGCAACTAATAGTAAAATTGCTAAAAAATGTTTGCGCATGATACTCCTCCAATAAAATAAGTTATAAATGTAACTTTATAATTATATCAAAAACCCATTCAAGCAGGGCGCCTGAATGGGTTTTTAAGGTTATTTAGTTATCCCAAATAAGATTTTGTCCAGGATTTTCGTGTGCAATCTGAGAACCATCAGACAATTTTACAACTAGTGTAGGTGACTTTTGATTGTATTTTGGCGATTGTTGATAGGTAATTGTTTCTAGAAATGCGATTAGTTTTTCAAGTTCTGGGTGCGTATAGTCCTTCCAAGCATCGAAACCGGTCCAAGTAACTGTGTGGCCGGAGTATGAAACGCCAGTCGCATGTGTAGGAACGCCTAAATCCATAATTTTTTTTGCATAATTGTCCGAATTATTTGAGGTTTTGTGTTTGTTATTGTCACTATTTGAAATACTTGCCAGTTCCTTTTTAGTTGACTCACTACGGTATTTTGCTAATGATGACTCTTCAGCTTTTGTTTCAGGATTGGTAACGGTTGGATTTTGTGCTTTAGCGAGTGACTTAGCTTTAGAAATCAGTTTTTCCAGGCTAGTATGGCCTTTTGATTGAGGCAAGTCGTCAACGGTTTCCTTGACACTTTCTACCTCGTCCACTGATACGAACTCAGAGAAAAGCTTGGTGTGGTCGGTGTCTTCATCAAATAATTCGTCTACTTCAAATTGTGCCTCAGCTAGATCACTGCTAGCTTTTTTACTAGATGATTTAGCTTTTGATATTGAGACTGCTTTTTTTGATGATGCAATGCTTTCTTTATGTTGCTGAGCCTGTTTATTTGACTGTCCACAGCTTGAAAATAACAATAATGATGCTACAAGAGCAGTCCCTGCGACTACTTTTTTCATAAAAGATCCTCCAAAAATTTGATTTCCCAATACAAGTACCTTCCCCAAAAAGTAAATCTAACTTATAGCTTTTAGTGACTTCCTATCTGGTTAACTATCTTAATATACTTCTAATAGTAAAATTGCTAAAAACCGTTTTTTCATGATACTCCTCCAATAAAATAAATTATAAATGTAACTTTATAATTATATCAAAAACCCATTCAAGCAGGGCGCCTGAATGGGTTTTTAAGATGATTTATTTCGTCCATGGTAACAGCGGCTTGAGCCCGCGGAGTAGCCAGTAGAAAATCTGACTAGCAAGGAAGGTGACGCCCATGGTCCAAAAGAAGTTCGGAAGCGACGTCAATTGGAGACTGATGATGTTTTGCAGGAGCAGTGAACCACCGAAAAACGCGATTACGGATGACCCTAGCAGCAAGGTGCGAAAGGCGTTGAATGGGTAACAGGCCTTGGCTAACGCGTACAGCGTGACCCAGCCCGTGTAGAAGAACATCAGACTAGTCATTTGACCAGTGCCAATGCCTTGCCACTGAGCGACGCCATAGGTCACGATGATGCCAACGGTAATCATAATGGCGAAGTTAATGGCCCGCTTTAAGGCCCACATGATGGACCGGTTACCGAGTTTCTGATTATTGACTTCAAATTGAAGGAAGAACGTTGGGTAGCCTTCGACTAGGGCGTCGATCATCGAAATCTGAATCGGTAAAAATGGAAACGGCATGTTAATCAGCAAACAGAAAATTGACAACGCAATTGAGTATAAACATTTCACAAAGAAGATACTGCCGACCCGGGTCAAGTTATTGATCACGCGGCGACCTTCCTTAATGATGTGTGGTAACACTTTGAAATTCGAGTCGAGTAGGACGACTTGGGCCACGTGTTTGGCCGCGGAACTGCCGCTGTTCATCGCGATACTACCAGCGGCTTCCTTTAGGGCCAAAACGTCGTTGACCCCGTCCCCGACCATTGTCACCTTATGACCTTGCGACTGCATGGCTTGAATCAGTTGCTTTTTCTGAGCCGGGGTCGCCCGACCAAAAATCGCGTACTGAGTAGCGACGGCTTCAAGTTCCGACTGGGTCGTAATCTGTGACATGTCGACGTAGTCTTGATATTGCTGAATGCCGGCCTGCTTGGCAATTTGGGACACCGCAATCGGGTTGTCACCCGAAATGATTTTAACCGCAATGTTTTCACGGTCAAAGTAGGCGAAGGTGTTCGCCACGTCTTGCCGAATCACGTCTTCAAGGATGACGGCCGCCACGATTTGATTAGCCGGTAACTGGTTATTAGCCGGCGTTTTCGTGCTGTACGCGATACATAGGACCCGTTTACCCGCTTGCTCGGCATCAGCCACAGCAGCGGGGAGTTGCTCTAAGTGGTGCGCCACTAAGACTTCGGGGGCACCAAAGATCAACGTTTCTTGCCCATCAAAAGTCACTGAGCTCCATTTACGTTCGGATGAGAACGGGGTGGTTGCTGTTACGACCAATTGAGCGTCCGCAGCGTGTCCAAAATAGTTTTGTAGGGCCGTAAAGGTTGCGTTGTTGTCTTCCGTCGCGTTTAAAAAGGCCCGGATCCCCGTTTTTAGCTCAAAGGGTAGCGGCTCTGAGTCAACGGTGGTCATCGATTGAACGGAGATTTTACCCTCAGTGATTGTTCCAGTCTTGTCCAAACAAACAATGTCAGTACGCGCAAGATTTTCTAACGAATACAAGTTTTGAACTAAGACTTTGCGTTGGGACAATAAGACCTGACCAGAAATAAACGAGACACTGATCAGCAGTTCCATCCCCATCGGCAGAATCCCTAATAGGGCGGTTGCGGTACTAACCACCGTATAGGTCGTAGTTTGGTCGCGTAGAAACAAGGCTTCGAGAATCAGCAGAATCCCAATTGGAAAGACCAGGTAGCTCGTAAGACGGATGATTTTACGCATAGTGCGCATAATCTCTGAAGCGACCCCGTCACTTTTTTGAGCGGCGATTGAAATGCCGGCTGCAAAGCTGTCCTTACCAACTTTAGTGGCCTGGGTGAGGGCTTTGCCGCTAACGACGAAGCTCCCTGATAATAGGTCATCCCCGGGATGCTTGACGATGGGATCAGCTTCACCCGTTAGTAGGGACTCATTGACTTCGACGGCACCGGATAGGACCGTTGCGTCCGCAATAATTTGATTGCCGGCAGTGAGCTGAATGACGTCATCTAAAACCACGTCCGTGAATTGAATGTCACTGAACTTAGCGTCGCGTAAAACGACTGTGGTCTTATTTGAAAGAATCGATAAATCGTCAATCAACTTTTTAGCGTGAAGTTCTTGATGAATATTGATAACCAAGTTAATGCTGATGATGACTAAGTAGAGTAGGTTAGTGTAGGCGTGAACACCGATTAAACCAATGGCGACGATCAAGTAAAAAAAGTTGATCCAGCTAAATAGGCTCCGTTTAATAATTGCAGCGGTCGTCGGGGTTTCCGGACTATTGTACCGGTTGATCTGACCACGATCGATCCGTGTCTGGACCTCGGCCGTGGTTAAGCCCGTGATTGGCCGCTGAGAATTCACTTCCAATGTATTTGACACCTCCGAGTTAAGTCCGATTAGCCGCTCAGCTTATTGGAATTTGACCAGTAAACGTGAGGCCCGGTAGCCCGTGACAGTCAGAAAACGCCCCAGTCTGGTTGGCAGGTAGGTCCAAGCGCTGACTGAGTGTAGTCGTAAACGCCAGTAAAGCTGTTTGTCGACTTTTTTAACGTATTGCCACATGGCGTGCCGTTTGGCGAGGGCTTCGTCCGTCCCCATCAGAAGCAGGTGAACGGATGAGACGGCTAACATGACCGAAACGCTCCGGTCGAGGTACGTCCGTAACTTCGATGACGGATTGTCGTTATGTTGGGTACAATCCGCAACTAACTTAGTCACGCGAATTTGTTGGTCGATCCGGCTAATCATAACGTCTTCGTTAATTGATTGATCGGCACGACCGATAAAGTAGCGGTATAAGTCTAAATCTAAGTAGCAAATCTTATGGACCAGCGGTAACGGCTGATCGGCAAAAAGGTTGTCAACGTAGAAGGTATGTTCAGGTAATTTAACCCCACTCCGCCGTAAAATTGCGGTTTTAAAGATCAGTGAGTGCATGATTAAGTATTGGGTGACACCGAAGCGCTTCGTGTCGTCCCACCCGCAAATTTGGTCATTGGGGAAGACGTGTCGGTAGTTAACGACAAAACTCTTATGTTGATAATAATTTTCGTAAACGTAATTGCAGACCAACATGTCGACGTTTTGGCCATATTTATCCCAATCTTTAATGTGGGCGAGGACCGACTGCAGAGCTTTTTCGTCCAGCCAATCATCAGAATCGACCACCTTAAAGTATTTCCCGGTTGCGTGAGCTAACCCGTTATTAACGGCACCACCGTGGCCGGCATTTTTTTGATGAATCGCTTTGACGATGTTGGGGTATTTGGCCGCGTAATCGTCGGCGATGGCGGGAGTTTGATCCGTTGACCCATCGTCAATAATTAAAATTTCGACCCCGTCGCCACCCTTGAGTAATGAGTCAACGCAGCGTTGAAGATAATCCTCAGAATTGTAGCTCGGAATGGCAAACGTTAGGTACTTCATAGCTAATTTCCTCTCTGTGTTCAATAATAAAAAATCGTTTGTTAAGTTAATATATGCGTAAGGACGCCTTTTTCATTATATATGAAATTACGTATGAATAGCATTAAACAATGATAAATACTTTCGAATCATAAGATTATAAAGGTAAAGTGGATAAAATAGAGACAAAAAAATGATGAGCTGAGGCAACGTCCCTCGGGCCCATCATCGTTTTGTGATGATCAACTAAAAGTTGAAAGTTAAATTTTAGGATTAAGTCCTGTTGTATCAGTATCTAGACCAGTAAAAATTAGCTACTTGTAAGCTATTCCGGTTGCCACTGATGACATGCGGTCGTGGGACCGGGTCAAGCCTGAGGAGCGGTCTTGCCCCTCGCCCGGAACAATTGCAAAAAACACAATTGTCCCGGACCGTCCGTGGTGTAAGCCCGGCAAAAGAAACGCCGCGTCAACACCACCAGCACGACCGATGCCATCAGTGGCAACCTCCGAGCGTCCGATTGAAGCAACATTTTATCATAGCAACTTTCAACCATATTGAGGGTGCTATCTTGTTTTTAAAACAATCTTAACGTAGCCGGCAGAACCAGCGGGCCGTGTCGGCACTGTTTGCTGGCGTTTTTTGCCAGGTTACAGTGCGGGGCGACTTGGAAGACTCGTCTTTTGAGACTTTCAAGCGAGGCGGAAGACCGTTCTTTGTCTGTAGCCGACCCCATGGCCCACTGATTCTGCCGGCGAAGCGCCGAAAAAATGCTGGACTTCTAACGATAAGCGGTGCCATGGCAACGCTTGACCTGGTTTTAGCACTTTCAATCTTTAGATGGTTAAGTGATCCAATTACTTAACTTTTAGATAATTCGATTAGTTTCAACAAAAATAATGGCGTCTAGTCGGACCAAGTATAAGGAAGAACTACTAGATGATTCGCATTCAATCGTAGTGGAACTTGTGGATTTAACTGTGCGAACGTCCAATGATTGGCCCGTTGATAGGTGGAGTGTGACGCCTAGTTTATGATCTAGTGCTTCTGTAATATAGTTTAGCAATTTAAAGCCCCCTGTGGTTCATTATGGCACAAAAAGGCTAAGGAAACGCATTGGTCTACTAAACAGGCCAGCAAAATACTTCTGAAAATAAAAATAGCCGGATTAGAAGTAATCCGGCTGCAAAGCGATTTAGTGGCGTTAGCCCCACACATTTTCCATGTGTGGTAATTTGAGTAAGCCGTCGGTAGTGGGGTCACTAGTCCCAACTGTCTGTAAGTGCCAGACGCCCGCGTCATCTTTTTTGGCAAGCACTTTTTTACGCTTGCCTTCTTCGTTTTTGTAAAAACAGTTTTCACGATCAGCGCCAATTTCGCGCGCTAAGACGCGGTTAGATGTCACGTAACCGTCGTCGGTTTGAAACTTTTCAATTTGGTCGACACTGGTCAATTCTTCGTGACCGTGGCGGTAAATCTTTTCAATTAAAACCATGTTGTTTCCCCCTGAGTATTAACCTAATACGTTGTCGTTATTTTACCATACATCTAGCAACCATCGCTTAAGCCGGTGTCTTTTTAGCAAATATTCAAGAATTAATAATGGTTTGTTGCGAAACCGGTGGCAAATTGGTACAATAGTCGTTTAAAATCTGTTATAATATCATTCAGATATCAATAAAACGTTCGAAAAGAATTAATTTATTATTCAATCAATTTCACGTTGTGAAGGAGAGATCACCGACATGTTAAAACGCACGAAACAGTTTCTGCGATCGCAGCATTATGAATACGACAAAACATATATCCGACCGCTGATGGTGCCAGACAGCGTTTACGTGTTGAAATTCGGTAAAGACCATCGAAATAATCGCGTGGTCGTGAAGTATAGTCATACTTGGACAGGTCGCGTCAAAATCAATGAGATTGCGGTGCGATTGCATAAGCAGAAACACCCACGAATTTTTAAGCACGAAGCGGATATGGTCAAGTATTTAAATAAACATTTAACAAAACGGACGCTTGAATAGGCTTTTCAATAAGCGTCTAGGAAGCTGACCTGATCTGAAGATTGGGTCGGCTTTTTGTTTAGTTTGGCCCGCGTCTGGTTTGAATTGAAATGCTAACGACGCTTATTATATAATGGCTAAGCATGCGGCGCATCCGTTGTATTAGATGCGGGTGCGCGAATGGAATCGTTAATCAGTATTTAATGGAGGAATTTAAATGAAGTGGACTGAAGTTACAGTTAGTACCTCGAATGCGGCTGTGGAAGCTGTTTCTAACATCTTAATGGAGGCTGGTGCCAGTGGTGTCAAAATCGACGATGCTTTAGATTATCAAAACTTGAAGCCCGACCGCTACGGTGAAATCATCGATTTAGACACGATTCCACACATTACGAGTGGTGCCGAAATCTCAGCGTATTTCCCAGAGACAGTCTTTGTTCCGGAAATCTTGCCAACCATCAAGCAACGGGTTGCTAAGTTAGCTGAGTACGGCTTGGACCCAGAGCCAGGGACGGTCAGTATGGCAGCCATTTCTGATGAAAACTGGGCAACGGCTTGGAAAAAGTATTACCATCCAGTGCGGGTCACGCGGTATTTAACGATCGTTCCTAGCTGGGAAAGCTACACGGCAACGCAACCTGGTGAAGAAGTCATCAAGCTAGATCCCGGGATGGCCTTTGGGACGGGGACACACCCGACCACTAAGCTATCACTCCAAGGATTGGAGACGGTTATCAACGGTGGTGAACATCTGATTGACGTGGGGACCGGCTCGGGCGTTTTAAGCATTGCGGCCAAAGCAATGGGCGTCGGTGACGTGGAGGCTTACGATTTGGATGACGTGGCCGTCCGTTCCGCACAGGCCAACTTAGACTTGAACCCCGTTGCTAAGGACATAAAAGTCGCGGCAAACGACTTATTAAAGGGGATTCATACCCAAGCTGACATTATTGTGGCGAATATCTTAGCAGAAATTATCATTCCGCTCGTTCCGCAAGCCAAGGCTAACTTAAAGCGTGGTGGCTACTTCATTACGTCGGGGATTATTGATGATAAGTTCCAGACGGTCATGGACACCATTTTAGCAGCTGGGTTTAAAATTACCCAGCATACCCAAATGGGTGATTGGCACAGTATTGTGGCGTACTTGCCGACTGATGAAGATTAGCGAGGGATTACAATGCAACGATACTTTTTAAATGAATCCGTGACAACGACCGTTGGACAGACGTTTGCCGTGCCGACAGATAGCGTCAAACACTGGGTCAAAGTGATGCGCGCTCAGCCCGGGGATGCCGCCGAATTTGTGACGGTTGAACATGCCGTCTTAGTGGCCAAATTGGTTGCGACGGATGGCCGTGACGCGACGGCGCAGGTCGTCAGTGTTCAGCAACCCCAAGTTGAATTACCCTTGCCAGTCACGATCGCGTGCGGCTTATCCAAAGGTGATAAGCCAGAACAGATCGTTCAGCGTGGAACTGAGCTGGGTGCGAGTGCTTTCGTCTTCTTTGACAGTCAGTGGGCGGTTGCAAAGTGGGCCGCCAACAAACGTGAACGCAAACTAGCCCGGCTAGCGAAAATCGCTCAGGGTGCGGCGGAACAGTCGCACCGCACGATGATTCCAACGGTCAGTTACGAAGCTAACCTCGCACAGTTGCTCACTAACGTCTCGTACGATGCTGGCGTCGTTGCTTGGGAAGAATCGGCCAAGCAGGGTGAAAGTAGTCAGTTAGTTCAAACGTTAAAACAAATGACGCCACCACAACGCTTATTGGCAATCTTTGGTCCGGAAGGCGGTTTGACGCCGGATGAAGTCGGTCAATTACAGGCTGCTGGTGTGACGGCAGTCGGTTTGGGACCACGGATTATGCGGGCTGAAACCGCGCCGCTTTACTTGTTAAGTAGCGTTTCTTTTTGGTGCGAACTAGTGTAATTTAATGGCTGGTGGTGTACAATAAATAATCATAGTCATTTAGCAATTAAGCGTAAGTGAGGGAGTAAGTTTGACGGAGAAGTTTCTTAAATACAGTGGTCAGTATTGGCTCATTGCGTTTGTCGTTGGGGTGGTATTACCGTGGGGATTGAAGCTTGTGGGTGTCAGTCGCTTTCATCAGATCGTGTGGCTGTTATTCGTGATGGACTTCGTCTTAGCGGCAGTCGTTGGTTGGTTGATTCGTAAATCCGTACGGACGGGATGGCTAGTATGGTTATTTCCAGTCTTCTGTTTTGTCGGGTTGTACCTATTTTTCCCAACCTATGTCTATTATTTGGCATTAGTCGATCTAGGCATCTCTTACTTAGCATACGGGTTGACCGCACCTCGCGAAGATTAGTGTAAAACCGGTCACTAAGGCACGTTGGGTGAATAACTGACGTGCCTTTTATGCAATTATAATTCTGTGGAAGTCGTGGTGATATGAATGCCAAAACAACCTACTTGGACGGCTCAAGACGTCCTTAATATGGTTCAAGATTATATGAATGAAGATCACGTGGCGCTCGTAAAGCGGGCGTGCGATTTTGCAACCTACGTTCACCGTGACCAGTACCGTCAGTCCAGTGAACCTTATATTATGCATCCGATTCAGGTCGCAGGAATCTTAGCCGAGTTAAAAATGGATCCGGAAACCGTTGCGTCTGGTTTTTTACACGATGTCGTTGAAGATACCGGTGTGACGCTCGGAGATGTCGAAGAATTATTCGGTAAAGACGTCGCGGTCATCGTGGATGGCGTGACGAAACTGGGTAAGATTCGGTATAAATCCAATAAGGAACAGTTAGCTGAGAACCACCGGAAACTGTTGCTAGCGATGTCCAAAGATATTCGGGTCATGATCGTTAAACTAGCGGACCGGTTGCATAATATGCGGACACTTCAGCATTTGCGCCCGGATAAGCAGCGCCGAATTGCAAATGAAACGTTGGAAATTTACGCCCCAATTGCTGATCGTTTAGGGATCAGTACGATTAAGTGGGAACTGGAAGATATTTCGTTGCGGTATTTAAATCCACAACAGTATTACCGGATCGTTCACTTGATGAACTCGCGGCGTGAAGACCGTGAAAAGTACATCGAAATCGCAATTCAAGATATTAAAGAAGCTTTGACGGATTTAGAATTACCGGATGCGGAAATTTATGGCCGACCGAAGCATATTTATTCGATTTATAAGAAGATGCGGGACAAGCATAAGCAGTTCAGTCAAATGTACGACTTGTTAGCAATTCGGGTCGTGGTTGATTCCATTAAGGATTGTTACGCCGTTTTGGGTGCCATCCATACCCAGTGGAAACCAATGCCTGGTCGGTTTAAAGACTACATTGCGATGCCTAAGGCCAATATGTATCAGTCCCTACACACGACCGTTGTGGGTCCCGAGGGTAAGCCCCTGGAGATTCAGATTCGGACGTTTGAAATGCACCGGGTCGCTGAATATGGGGTTGCTGCGCACTGGGCTTACAAAGAAGGTAAGCGGGATGAAGTTCAAGCCACCCAGTCTGGCAATAAGCTAAACTTAGTCAAAGAGATTATTGAACTACAAGACGAAAGTAAAGACGCCGCGGACTTTATGGAAGGCGTTAAGGGCGACCTCTTTAGTGACCGGGTCTACGCGTTTACCCCTAAGGGTGACGTGACCGAATTGCCAAAGGGTGCCGGCCCACTGGA
Source organism: Lactiplantibacillus paraxiangfangensis (assembly GCF_036246185.1). Lineage (NCBI taxonomy): Bacteria > Bacillati > Bacillota > Bacilli > Lactobacillales > Lactobacillaceae > Lactiplantibacillus > Lactiplantibacillus paraxiangfangensis. The sequence goes on along the minus strand of NZ_BTPW01000006.1, from coordinate 3,220 downwards.
TATGGCTTACTCCATCCATACCGAAGTAGGTAACCATACGACGGGTGCCAAGGTCAACGGGAAAATCGTGCCGTTGGATTACCAGATCAAAAATGGGGACATTGTCGACATTTTGACGTCAACGAGTTCGACGGGACCAAGCCGTGACTGGCAAAAACTTGTTTATACCCGCCGTGCACGTAATAAGATCAAACAGTTTTTCCGGAATGCTGATCGGGAAGAAAACATTGTCACTGGACACGAATTACTAGAAAAGCAGTTACGTGAATTTGAATTTAATCCTAAGACGATTATGACTAAGGATAAACTCGATGCCGTTGCTAAGAAGATGCACTATGCCGGCGAAGATGACTTATTCGCTGCGTTGGGTTTTGGTGACATACAGCCGGTTGGGATAGCTAATCGGCTAACGAGTGACGTTCGCAAGCAACGTGAAGCTGATCGGCAACGTGAACGTGAAGAAGCAATTTTAGCTGAACCGACCGAACAGTCGCCAAAGAAGAAAACCAAAGAAAAATCAGAAGATCATGATAAAAAGGATAAGAAACGCCAAAAAGTTTCGTCCTCTGGTGGGGTTATTATTCAAGGCGTCGATAATTTGTTGGTTCGCTTGAGTCATTGTTGTTCACCGATTCCGGGTGATGAGATCGTTGGGTACATCACTAAGGGCCGGGGTGTCTCCGTCCACCGGGTTGAATGTCCGAACGTTCGAAGTGCTGAAGCGCAAGGCGAACGGCTCATCGATGTGCAATGGGAAGACGTTGAGGGCGACCGCACGAACTATAATTCTGATCTAGAGATTCAGGGTTATAACCGGAACGGGATGTTAAATGACGTCTTAAAAGTCATCAATAACAATACGAAGTTTTTGACCAACGTTAACGGAAAAGTTGACCATAACAAGATGGTGATTATCAGTGTTTCTTTGGGGGTTCGTAACTTGGACCATTTACAACGGATTATTGATAGCTTGAAGAACGTTCAAGACCTCTACGTCGTTGAACGGAAACTATCTTAGGAGGACTGACAATGCGCGTCATAGTACAACGTAGTCAGCAGGCCACGGTCACCATTGACGGCCAAGTTCGGGGTCAGATTGACCACGGCTTGGTATTGTTAGTCGGTTTTAAAGATGGTGATGGTCAGGCTGAGATTGATTATTTGGTACACAAGATTATCAATTTGCGGGTCTTTAGTGATGAGGCCGGCAAAATGAATTTGAACGTCCAGCAAGTCGGTGGTGCAATTTTATCGATTTCACAATTTACGCTCTACGCCGATACGCGGCATGGCAACCGACCTAGTTTTACGGATGCGGGTGATCCGCACGTGGCTAGTCAGTTGTACAATACATTTAATCAGCAATTAGCTGAAAACGGTGTGTCGGTTGCGACGGGTGAGTTCGGGGCCGATATGCAGGTTCAATTGGTTAACGATGGACCGGTGACAATCGTGTACGATACAGAACAAAAGTAAGTCAAAAGCTGAAAGCTCGCAATTGAGTTTTCAGCTTTTTGGTTATGACAATTAAATTTGGAGGCAATTGAAATGCGAGAATTCTTATGGGACTTAGACGGGACACTGTTGGACACGTATCCAGCGATGGTCGCTGGTTTTCAGCGAGCCGTCACTAATCTGGGTGGGACGGTCGATCGGCAGGAAGTCTATACGATGATGCGACAGCACTCGTTGGGATACGCACAAGCTGAGATTGCAACCCGGTTTGGCTGGGACAAAGCTGTGCTCAAGGCCGGTTATCAAAAGTATGAACCAATGCTTCAAGTAGCCCCGGCCTCGTTTGAGGGTGCTAAGGCGGTGTTGCAACGGGTCCAAGAAGTGGGCGGTCATAATTATTTAATGACGCACCGTGACCAGAGTGCGCAGCGATACTTACAACGAGCGGGATTAGCGACGTACTTCACCGATGCGGTAACGGCGGCGCAACCCTTCCCACGAAAACCAGACCCAGCGGCGTTAAACTATTTACTTGATAAACATCACGTTGACCGTAAAGCAGCCGTGATGGTCGGTGACCGTAACTTGGACATTGAAGCGGGCCATAATGCTGGTATCGCGGGTTACTTGTTTGACTTGGATCACTTGATTGACGTGACTAGTCAGCCAGAAGTCCAAGTTGTTAGCTTAACGGCCCTATTACCATACGTGAAATAAGTTTCCGGTTAATAGCGCTGTAAAATTCGGTCGACGGCGGGACCGTATGTTTCACCAAACAAATTGAGGTGCGCCAATAAATAGTAAAGCTGATACTGTGGCAGTCGTTCCTCAAATCCGGGTGCAAACGGGTAAATTTGTTGGTAACCGGCATAAAATTCGTCGTCAAAGCCCCCAAAGATCGTCGTCATCGCAAGGTCCATTTCCCGGTCACCGTAAAAGATGTCGGGGTCAATTAAGGCCGGGGTACCAGTGGCCGTAAATAGATAGTTACCCGACCACAAATCACCATGCAATAAACTTGGTTGTACGGTTTGCATGTGTTTTTCTACTAGCAGCTGTTGCCGGAGCCGTTGATAGTGGTCGTCACGGACAGTTGACCATAAACCTTGTTTTTGCGCCAACTTGACTAATACATCAAGCCGTTGCTGCGTATAAAAAGTCGCCCAATTTGTTTGCCACTGATTATATTTTGGAATCTTACCGATTGTAAAATCGTGGTCCAAGCCGAAGCGGGGGGCGTGTTGTTGATGCACCCGTGCCACGGCCTGTCCCAATCCAAATTGACTACCGTGACCACTCGTTAGCCAGCTAAGTAGGAGGTAACCGTCACCGTTGATGGTCCCAGTGGCAATCACCTTAGGGGTGGTTACGACGGCCCCCAGCTTGATTAAGCCCGCAACTTCGTGACTGAAGAAGGCTGCGCCACGCTGGGGCTGGACCTTAAGAAAGTAACGAGTCTGATCCGTTTGAACGGCGTAAGCGGCGTTAATGTCGCCACCGCTGACGGGCGTGACCGTTTTAATATTGGTTAATGGTAATTGTGCTAACCAAGCTTTTGATAATGACATTTCAAATAACCCCTTTTAGATTGTTGTAACACGAAAACCGAGTGTTGCGAATAGAAGTGTTATAAATTTCGGCTCTTTGTCAACGGCTGTTGATGAGGAACTTTATGAGGAAACCAATTCATTTTCGAATTGGTTTCCTTTTTTTGTTCTGAATTGTAAATTCAATCCGAATTCGTGTGTAAAAACGCGACCAATTT